>DAOTWZ010000028.1:0-6087 GCA_034435615.1 Dehalococcoidia bacterium | reverse complement strand
CGCTCGGTGGGATTCGAACCCACGACCTCAGCCTCCGCAGGGCTGCGCTCTGTCCGGGCTGAGCTACGAGCGCGCTCTCAAGTCAAACGGGCCACGGAACCCAGAGCCTCTCCGGCCTGCCCGTTCCGTGACCCTCCCATCGTCATATCTTTGGTGCCGAAGGTGGGATTCGAACCCACACGCCCTTGCGGGCACTGCGCCCTGAACGCAGCGCGTCTGCCAGTTCCGCCACTTCGGCACTCACCGGCCCGGGGCGATGCCCGCCTCGTTCCCCGCCGGTCCAGTTCCATTATAAGGCGACAGTCGTCAGACCGGCAGGGCCTCCCCGCGCGCTAGAGAAGGATAGCGCCACCCTCCCCCGCCTGTCAACGCCCGCCCGGCCGCCATTGACGCCGCCTCCGGCGTTTCTATAATCTATATCCCCAGCAACGTTGAGGAGGCTGCCATGGTCGGCGCCCTGGACGACGTCCGCGTCATAGACCTCAGCCAGGAGATCGCTGGTCCCTTCTGCACCAAGCTCCTGGCCGACTACGGCGCCGATGTCATCAAGATCGAGCCGCCCTGGGGAGGCGACCCCGCCCGCCGCTGGGGCCCCTTCAAGGACGACGACCCCCACCCCGAGAAGAGCGGCCTTTTCCTTTATCTGAATACCAACAAGCGCAGCGTCACCCTGGACATCGCCACCCCCAGCGGTCAGCGCATCCTCAGGGAGCTGGTCGCCAGGGCGGACGCCCTGGTGGAGAGCTTCCCCCCGGGCACCCTGGCCGGCTGGGGGCTGGACTACGAGTCCCTCTCCCGCCTCAATCCGCGGCTGGTGATGACCTCCATCACCTGGTTCGGCCAGACAGGGCCCTACCGTGACTTCAAGGGGAGCGAGATCGTCCTCTATGCCATGGGCGGCGAGATGTACAGCACCGGCATCCCGGACCGGGAGCCCATCAAGACGGCCCTGACGGCCAGCCAGGTCCAGGCAGGGGCCATGGCCGCCGTGGCTACCCTGGGCGCCCTCCTGCTGGCCCGCGCCGAGGGGCTGGGCCAGCACGTGGACCTCTCCATGATGGAGGCCCTGTGCGGGGGGATAGACCGTCGCGCCTCCTCCCTCATCGGCTACCAGTACACGGGGGAGATATCGCCCCGGGCGGGGGGCATGGGGCTGCGCGGCTACCCGGCGGGCGTCTATCCCTGCCAGGACGGCTACATCGAGATCGCGGGCGGTGCCGCCCACTGGAACCGCATCGTGCGCATGATGGGGGAGCCGGAGCCCCTCAGGGACCCCAAGTGGACGCAGCCAGGCGCCCAGACGGATCCCGCCCTCTACCAGGAGTTCCTGGAGCTCTTCCTGGTCTGGACCATGTCCCACCCCAAGCGGGAGATCTGGCGGCTGGCCCAGGAGGCCCGTGTCCTCTGCGCCCCCCTCAACACCCCCGCCGACATCTACGATGACCCCCACTTCAACCAGCGCGGCTTCTTCGCCGAGGTGGAGCACCCAGCAGCGGGACGCCACCGCATGCCGGGCCGTCCCTTCGTCATGAGCGAGACGCCCTGGCAGCTCCGCCGCCCGGCCCCCCTCCTGGGGGAGCACACGGAGGAGGTGCTGGAGGAGCTCGGCTACACGCGGGAGGAGATCCTCATCCTCGCCCAGACGGGCATCATCTGAGGGGGTGCTGGCATGGCTGGACTGCCGCTGGAAGGTGTGCGCGTCCTGGACCTCACGGTGGTGTGGGCCGGACCCTTCGGCACCATGCTCCTGGCCGATATGGGGGCGGAGGTGATCCGGGTGGAGAACGTCAACGTCTGGCCCACCTACACCCGGGGCATCATGGCCCGCCCCCCCAAGGAGCTGGCTGCCCAGTATCTGCCCTGGACATTGGGCTACCCGGACCGCGACCCCGGCCACCGCCCCTGGAACCGGGTGTCCATGTTCAACGCCCATGCCCGCAACAAGCTGAGCTGTACCATAGACATTACCCACCCCAGAGGGCGCGAGCTCTTCTGGCGCCTCGTCCCCCTGTGTGACATCGTCTACGAGAACAATGCCCCCGAGACGATGGAGAAGCTGGGCATCACCTACGAGACGCTGCGGGCAGCCCGGCCGGACATCATCTACGTGCAGGTGCCGGGCTACGGCGCCACCGGCCCCTACCGCAACTACCGTGCCCTGGGCGTCCACCTGGAGGGGGCGGTGGGCCATACCCTCCTCCGCACCTACCCGGGCCTGGATCCCAGCCAGACCAGCGCCGTCTACACCGGGGACTACCTGGCGGGTGCCGTGGGCGCCTTCGCCGCTCTGCTGGCCCTCCACTACCGTCGGCGCACCGGCAGAGGCCAGCACATAGACCTGGCCCAGGCCGAGAACGCCATCGCCATGCTCTTCCAGGCCTACATGGACTACGCCCTCAACGGCCGCATCCAGACCAGCCTGGGCAACCGCGACCCGGCGGCCGTCCAGGGCTGCTACCCCTGCCGGGAGGAGGGACGGGACCGCTGGGTGGTCATCACCATCAGGACGGACGAGGAGTGGCAGGGCTTCTGCCGCGCCCTGGGCGACCCCGACTGGGCCCACGACCCCAAGTTCGCCGACCCGGCACAGCGTCGCCGCCACCAGGACGAGCTGGACCGTCACATCGCCGACTGGACCAGCCAGCACACCAGCTACGAGGTGATGCACATCCTCCAGCGGCACGGCGTCCCCGCCGGAGCGGTCATGGATGCCAAGGACGCCTGCGAGGACCCCCACCTGAACGCCCGCGGTTTCTTCCACGAGCTCCACCAAGAGGACTGCGGCACCCACCGCTACCCCGGCCTCCTCTGGCGCTACTCCCGCACCCCCATGTCCATCCGCCGCGGCCCCGTCCGCCTGGGCGAGGACAACGAATACGTCTACAAGGAGCTCCTGGGCGTCTCCGAAGAGGAGTACCGGACGCTGGAGGCCCAGGGGCTGCTGGGGACGGACTACGCCCCCCACATACCATAGACACGCCTCTGGTTGACAGCGGCCCCTCCCCCAGTGCTCAATGATGGGCAGGAGAGGAGGGCAGCGCGCATGGACGCTTCCGAGCAACTGGAGGGGCTCAGGGCGGCCGTCGCCTGGGCCGGCATGGAGATAGAGGAGCTCGTCCTGCCGAGGGAGGGACACGTGGTGGTGAGCAGGACTCGCCTCCACTACCTGGACTGGGGCAACCAGGGCCGGCGCCCCGTCCTCTTCCTGCACGGCGGCGGCCTGCAGGCCCACACCTGGGACCTGGTCTGCCTCGACCTGCGGCGGGACTTCCACTGTCTGGCCCTGGACCTGCGAGGCCACGGCGACAGCGAGTGGTCCCCGGAGGCCGACTACAGCCTGGAGGCCTATGCTGCCGACGTGGCAGGCTTCATCGACCTGATGGGCCTCCAGGACTTCGTCCTGGTGGGCATGTCCCTGGGCGGCCTCACCTCCATCTGCTACGCCGGCCACCACCCGGAGCGTCTGGCCGCCCTGGTGCTGGTGGACGTGGGGCCCAACGTGAGGACGCCGGGCGCCCAGCGGATCCGCGACTTCCTGGCCGCCCCCTCGGAGGTGGAGGAGATAGACGAACTGGTGCGGCGGGCCGTCTCCTTCAACCCCCTGCGGGACGAGCGCGTCCTCCGCTACAGCCTGCGCCACAACCTGCGACGCCTCCCCAACGGCAAATGGACCTGGAAGCACGACCCCCGCCAGTGGCAGGGCTTCAGCCCCGAAGAGCGCACCCGACGCTACCGCGAGCTGTGGCGGGAGGTGGAGCGCATATCCTGTCCCACCCTGGTCGTGCGGGGCGAACTGAGCGAAGTCTTCCTGGACGAGGACGCCGAGCAGCTGGCCCGCACCCTGCCCCGCGGCCGCTGGGTGCGGGTGCCGCGGGCGGGCCACACCGTCCAGGGCGACAACCCGGCCGCCCTGGTGCGGGAGCTGCGCCGCTTCCTCGCCGAGGTTCTGCCGGAGGGAGAGAAGACCGTCTCCCGTGGCTAGGCCCCCCTCCCCGGCCCGCCGCCACAGCCAGGGACGCCCGCGGAGGTAGAAGGTATGGGCCAGGACAGAGGCGTCCTCGTCTCGGCCAAGCGCTTCGACGCCGTCATATTCGACATGGACGGCGTGGTTACGGACACCGCTCGCGTCCACGCCACCGCCTGGAAGCGCCTCTTCGACGAGTTCCTGCAGCGGCGGGCCCAGCAGGAAGGGGGCACCTTCCAGCCCTTCGACATCGAGCGCGACTACCGCCTCTACGTGGACGGCCGGCCCCGCTACGACGGCGTCCAGGCCTTCCTGGCCTCCCGCGGCATCTCCCTCCCCTGGGGCGACCCCTCGGACCCGCCGGACCGGGAGACCGTCTGCGGGCTGGGGAACCGTAAAAACCTCTACTTCCTGGCCCACATACGGGAGCGAGGCGTAGAGGTCTATCTCACCACGGTGGAGCTGGTGCGCCGGCTGCGGGAGTGCGGCCTCCGCACCGCCGTCTTCTCCGCCAGCAAGAACGCCACGGAAGTCCTGCAGGCGGCGGGCGTCCTCTCGCTCTTCGAGGTCAAGGTGGACGGACGGGACGCCGAGGCCCTTGGCCTCCCGGGCAAGCCCGACCCGGCCATGCTGCTGGAAGCGGCGCGGCGGCTGGGCGTACCGCCACAGCGGGCCGTCATCGTGGAAGACGCCATAGCCGGCGTGCGGGCGGGCCGCGCTGGCGGCTTCGGCCTCGTCATCGGCGTGGACCGGGAGGGCCTGCGAGGAGAGCTGCTGGCCAGCGGCGCCGACGCCGTGGTCTCCGACCTGGCCGAGGTCACCCTGACGGACTGCCCCCCGTAACCACGCCCCTCTGGTCTCCCACGGGTGGGACTCAGATGACGCCCTGGCGCCTGAGCTGTTCTATCTTGGCGGCGGGGTAGCCCAGCAGCTCACCGTACACGTATTCGTTGGCCTCCCCCAGACGGGGGGCCGGGCCCACCCTTCCCGGCGTCCGCTCCAGCCTCGGCACCACGTTGGGCACTGGAAGCGCCCCGATGACCGGGTCGTCCACCCACACGATGCTCCCCCGCCACCTCACCTGCGGGTCGTCGAACAGGTCGGCTATGCTGTTCACCCTCCCGGCCACGATGCCCGCCGCCAGCAACAGCTCCTCCACCTCTTCCGCCCGCCGCTCCGCCACCCAGGCCGCCGTAGCCGCCTCGATCTCCTCCCGGCGCTCCAGCCGCCCCGCCACAGAGGCCAGCGTCCCGTCCTCCGCCCAGTCCGGCCGGCCGATGGCCCTGGCGAAGCGCCCCCACTGCTGGTCGCTCACCACCCGCACCACCATCCACTGCCCGTCCAGCGTGCGGTAGCAACCGGACGGCACGGCGGCGTGGCTGCGGTGGCCCTGCCGGCCAGCCACCACCCCCTGCCGACCGTACAGGGGCAGGAAGTCCCCCAGCATCCGCAGTAGCGGCTCGTAGAGGGCCAGCTCTACCGTCTGCCCCCGATGCTCCGGGTCGCCGTCGCGGGCCCGCAGGGCCAACAGGATGCCCAGAGCGGTGAAGAGGCCAGCGCTGTAATCGGCGATGGCGATGGCCGGCCGCAGCGGCGGCTGGTCCAGCCGCTCGGGGTCCCCTATCAGCGACATCACGCCCGAGAAGGCCAGGGCCAGCCCGTCATATCCGGGCCTGTCACGGTGTGGCCCGTCCTGGCCGAAGCCGCTTATGTGGGCCACGATGAGCCCCGGGTTGGCCGACCGCAGGACGGCGTCCCCCAGACCCCGCTCTTCCAGCGTCCCCGGCCGGAAGTTCTCGATGACCACGTCGGACAGGGCCACCAGCTCCAGGAAGACCCGCCGCCCCTCGGGGTGGCGCAGGTCCAGGGTGATGGAACGCTTGTTGCGGCCCTCGACGGCGAACCAGTAGGAGTAGCCTCCCTCCCCGTAGCCCACCCGCCGCATGGGGTCCCCACCCCGGGGGTCCTCCACCTTTATCACCTCGGCCCCGAACTCCCCCAGCAGCGCCCCCGCGAAGGGCCCCGCGACATAGCTCGCCAGCTCCAGCACCCGCACGCCGGACAGCGCCCCCTGACCGGCTTCCCTCTCCATCTCTCCACTCCCCTCTGACCTGTGAGACATC
>DAOTWZ010000027.1:0-2620 GCA_034435615.1 Dehalococcoidia bacterium | reverse complement strand
AGCGCCCCGTCACCACCCCCCGCTCCACCAGCGTAGGCACCCCCCCAGTGATGATCTCCGTCTGTATCCCCAAGTCGCGCTTCTCACCCAGGTACAGTCCCAAGGCCGAAGATACCGTGCCGATGCCTATCTGGACGGTGTCCCTGTCCTTGATGATCTCCGAGGCGACGAGGCTGCAGATGACCTCGGTGACGGCCACCTCCTCCTCGCTGCGGGGCGGCAGGGGAGGAGGTGGCAGGGGGCCGGAGGCCTCGCAGAAACGGTCTATCTGGGAGATGTGGATGTAGTTGTCGCCCCCCGTGCGGATGAACTCCTCGTGCACCTCGGCGACGACTACCTTGGCGTTGAGGGCGATGCGCCTGGAGAGCCAGAGGCCGGTGCCGAAGCTGCAGTAGCCGTGACGGTCGGGCGGGGAGACGGCCACCAGGAAGACATCGGGGTGGCTGGTGTAGCCGGCTGGGAACTCGTCGTCTCGCCAGACGGCGATGGGCAAGTACTCCACACGGCCGGCGTTGATCATGTCGCGGTTGGCGGGAGTGCCGTAGTTGTCGTGCAGTTCACACCAGTCTTCCTCCTCGGGACGGACCCAGGGGAAGATGGTCGCCGGGTGGTCTATGCGTATCTTCTTCACCTGATGACGCCGCTCGTAGAGGGCGGCGCACAGGTCCATGGGAGTGCTGATGAAGGGGGCCACCATCACCGTGTCCCCCGGCTTTATCACCGAGACGGCCTCCTGGGGGCTCATCAGCTTGTCGGCGATCATGGCGCGCCAGTCCATGCTCCCGGCCTCCTGCTTTGAGGTGCTTCTAATTTTAGCTAAATCTCTCCGCATCTCAACCGGAGGCCTGTCCGCAGCGCGGGCATCTGCTACTATGGGCGAGACCGCTGCGCTCTACCGTGGATGGCGAAGTCTCCCTGGCTGGCCTGGCTGCCGTCTTCGGGCAGACCTTCCTCGTCAGTCTGAGCGGCGCCCTCAGCCCGGGCCCACTGAGCACCATGGCAGTGCGGGAGGGGGTGGGCCGGGGGGCGGCGGCGGGGCCGCTGCTGGCCGCTGGGCACAGCGCTCTGGAGCTGGCGGTGGTGGTGGGCCTGGTCTCTGGGCTGGGGGAGGTGTTGCAGGGGGAGGCAGTGGGAGCGGGGATCGCCCTGGCAGGGGGCCTGCTCCTCCTCTGGCTGGGCTGGCAGACGCTGCTCGCCGGTCTGCGCCGGCCGGCCTTATCGCTGGAGAAGAGCGCGGCGACGCGGGGCCGGGGCATCGCTGGCCTGCTCCTGGCGGGGGTGCTGATCAGCGTCTCCAACCCCTTCTTCCTGGCCTGGTGGGGCACCGTGGGCGCCCGGCTCCTGGGGGACGCTCTGGCCCAGGGGGCGGCTGGCGTGGCCACCCTCTACGTGGCCCACATCCTGACCGATTTCGGTTGGCTGGCCCTCCTCTCCTTCCTCAGCGCCGGCGGGCGGCGTCTGCTGGGGACGGCCTTCTACCGCCTCCTGCTGTCGCTGAGTGGCCTGGCGCTGGCCGGCATGGGAGGCTGGTTCCTGGCCCGCGCCTGGCTGTACTTCGTCCCCCGCTGGCCCTCTTAGGCCCCAGGGCCAGGGGCCGATGCAAAACTGCGCAGATGTAGCCCGCGGCTGCAGTTGTTATAATCTCCAGTGCACCGATACCTGACCGGGAGGGATGGGAATGGTCGAGCGACGCGTGGAGAGCCCCATCGAGGCCCTGCTGCAGGAGGGCCGCGTCTTCCCTCCGCCGGACGATTTTCGTGAGCGCGCCAACATCAAGGACCCCGGCGTGTACGAAGAGGCCCGGCGCGACCGGGAGGGTTTCTGGGCCCGCTGGGCGGAGCAGCTCCACTGGTTCCAGCGCTGGCAGAAGGTACTGGAGTGGGACCCGCCCTGGGCCAAATGGTTCATAGGCGGGAAGACCAACCTCTCCTACAACTGTCTGGACCGCCACCTGGGGACCGCTCGCAAGAACAAGGCGGCCATCGTCTGGGAGGGCGAGCCGGGCGACACCCGCACCCTCACCTACTGGGACCTGTACCGTGAGGTCTGCCGCTTCGCCAACGTCCTAAAGTCGCTGGGCGTGAAGCGGGGCGACCGCGTCACCATCTACATGCCCATGGTCCCGGAGGCCGCCATCGCCATGCTGGCCTGCGCCCGCATCGGCGCCCCCCACAGCGTCGTCTTCGGCGGCTTCAGCTCGGAGGCCCTCCGGGACCGCATCCAGGACGCCCAGGCCAAGGTGCTGGTGACGGCCGACGGCGGCTGGCGGCGGGGCAGCATCGTCCCCCTGAAGCTGAACGCCGATGAGGCCCTCAAGGAGTGTCCCACCATCGAGAAGGTGGTAGTCCTCCGGCGCACCGGGCAGGAGGTGCCCATGCAGGAGGGCCGCGACCTCTGGTGGCACGAGCTGATGGCCAGCGCTCCCACCAACTGCCCGCCCGAGGAGATGGACGCTGAGGACGTGCTCTACCTCCTCTACACCTCCGGCACCACCGGCAAGCCCAAGGGGATCGTCCATACCACGGGGGGCTACATGGTGGGCCTCTACGCCACCACCAAGTGGGTGTTCGACCTGAAGGAGGAGGACACCTACTGGTGCACCGCCGACATCGGCTGGGTG
>DAOTWZ010000026.1:0-44545 GCA_034435615.1 Dehalococcoidia bacterium | reverse complement strand
GCCCTTGCTCAGTGTCTTGAGGCCTACCAGCGGAGCGAAGGAGACCTCGAGAGGTGCATTGCCCAGCACCCGGAGTTACGAGCGCCTGAGGCGGCAGCTGGCAGCCAGAAGGGGCTTGTGGCGCACATTCCTCTCAAGGGAATGAGAGAGCGGAGGGACGGGAGGCGACTCTCGGGCAGGAGGCGCTTCGATCGTTCCCTTTACCGACTGCAACGGGTCGTGGAGGGCGTCTTCGGGGTCGATAAAGACAGAGACGAGGATGGGTGAGACAGGCGCCCATTTGGAAGATGGTCGTCTCTGCTGGTACTGTGCCCTGCGGGGCAACACGTCTCCACGCAGGACCCGCCGCATGGCAAACGGACAGGTGAAGGTGCTCTCCCCGAATTCGTTCAACTCCAGCAGCTCAGACCGTGAGCTCATCTCGAAAGGCTCCAGACGGTAGCGAAGCAGTCGAGTTGGACGAGGGCGGCGGAGGTGCTGAAAATCCCCTCATAGCGCGGGGCCAGCCGCCGCATGCCTCCCTTGCGCCAGGCGGAGAAGCGCGCCACAGAGCTCCTGGCGGCCCGGTGAGTGGCCTGGCGGAAGCGGTGGGGGGCCCTCTGCCTGCGGCCCCTTTCTGCCCCCTGGTGCCGGCCTCGCTGCACCGGACGTGCAGATAGAGGCTGGGGTCCCCGGTGTCGTAGGCGCCGTCTGCCCGCACCTCCCCTGGCCTCGTCCTGGGCCCCCGTCACCCCTTGGTGCGCCATCCCCCACCATGGGCTCCCTGTAGGGGGCGGCATCGGGCCGGTTGGCGGGCCCTTCCAGCGCCCTCAGGGGCAGGCCTGCTGTCGTCACCACGGCATGCACCTCGATGCCATTGCGTTGGTGGAAGCCTCTAGGCCCCGCTCCCTCCCCCTCTTCCCCTCCATCGTGGTGCCATCGACTGCCGCGCTCCTTAGCGCCATCTCGCCCTCTCGGTAGCCCCACGAGCGGAGCCGATAGTGTAGCGCTCCCCGCACCCCCTGTCCTCGCCACTCCTCGAGGCTTTGCCAGTTCGTCTCGTAGGACCGTATTCCTTCGTCGTCTCCTTCCAGCGGCAGCGGGCCACGACGACGTAGAGGACGCCGTTAAGGGTCGGCCGGTCGTCAGCCCCTGGCCAGGGGGAACAAGCCCAGGGGGCAGAAAGGGCCTTATGGGCTCCCATCGCTCACTGCTCAGCTCCCGAATCTCATCTCCTCCCGTCAGATCAAGCGGCCTAACCCCCTGCCGCAGGCTACCGCACAGGGAGTTTCGAGGCGGGCTCTCTGTCAGAACCTGCGCTCGGTTGTCGGGACAGATGTGCTACAGGCCGATGCGAATGCCTTCTCGCTCCCGATGCGATGACGGGAGCAGGTGAGCATCATGAGGCGGCGCAAGCGCCATGCCTGGGAAGGAGCGTCGACGGCAGCTCCTGGAGCTGAGCGTGCGGCTGTTCGCCGAGAGGGGCTACTGGAACGCCGGCACCAACGACATCGCCAGGGAGGCCCAGATCTCGGAGCCCACCATCTACCGTCATTTCTCGGGCAAGGATGACCTCTTCCTGGCCGCGGCCGAGGAGGCGACACAGGAGCTCCTGTCCGCCCTGGAGGGAGCGTCCATCTCAGACCTGGAGGCGCTGCGGGCCTGGCTGCGAGAGGAGGCCCGCAGGGGGCCTGCGCTGGCCATGACGGGACGCCTGCTGAACGAAGCGCGGCGGCCCCCCTTTCGGGAAGGGGCGGCCCTCTTCCTGGAGCGGGTGCGGGAGACGCTGCGGAGGCGCCTGGGCGGTGAGGCTGCGGCGCAGGCGGCGGGGATGTTGTCGTGTCCGTCGAGCCTGACACCCCCAGGCCCCGCCCTGGCGTTGCTCTCCGCCCCCTCCCGGCGAGAGGGCGTGCTTTTTCTCCGGAACGCCTAGGCCCGCTTGCGGGCCACGGCCTCCCTGGCCGCCCGGGCCACTCGCTCAGGCGTCAGGTCGAAGTGGCGCAGCAGTTCGTCCCAGCGACCGCTGGTGCCGAAGCGCTCCATCCCCACGAAGGAGATGGGCACGGGATGGGTGCGGGCCGTCACCTGGGCCACCAGGCTGCCCAGGCCGCCGTGCAGGTTATGGTCCTCGCAGGTGACGATAGCCCCCGTCTCCCGGGCGGCGGCCAGGATCGCCTCCTCGTCCAGGGGGCGCAGGGAGGCCATGTTGAGGACACGGGCCTCTATCCCCTCCTGCGC
The DNA here is from genome assembly GCA_034435615.1 of Dehalococcoidia bacterium. Taxonomy (GTDB): domain Bacteria; phylum Chloroflexota; class Dehalococcoidia; order SM23-28-2; family HRBIN24; genus H17-190. The sequence continues at coordinate 42,328 of DAOTWZ010000026.1, read as the reverse complement.
CAGGAGCTGCGCCGCCTCCAGGGCTACCTGGACCATGACGCCCGTCGCCATGAGGGTGACGTCGTTGCCCGGGCGCAGGAGGTGGGCCTTCCCCAGCTCAAAGCGATAGGAGTCGTCGTAGATGACGGGGATCTTGGGCCGGACGGTGCGGATGTAGAAGGGGCCATAGCGACGGGCGGCCACCTCTATGGCCTGGGCCGCCTCCACCACATCGGCCGGGACGATGACGCGGAAGGTGGGGAGGGCCAGCATGAGGGCCAGGTCCTCCAGGGCCTGGGCGGAGGCGCCGTCCTCACCGGTGATGATGCCGCCATGGCTGGCCACGATTTTGACGTTGAGGCCGGGCTGGGCCACCGCCATGCGCACCTGGTCGTAGCAGTGGCCGGGTATGAAGACGGCGAAGGAGCTGACGAAGGCTATCTTACCCGCCGCCGCCAGGCCGGCCGCCACTCCTACGGCGTTCTGCTCTGCCACCCCCACAGTTATGAAGCGCTCCGGGAAGACCTGGCCGAACTGGGCCGCTGTGGTGGAGACGCTCAGATCGGCGTCCACCACTACGATGTCCAGCCCCTCCTGGGCCAGCCTGATGAGGGTGGGGCCCAGGGCCTCCCTGGTAGCCGCCGTGCGGTCCGTCTGCAGCATCTTGTCAGCGCTCCCGGTCTTCCAGCTCCCTGAGGGCCTGCTCCGCCTGCTCCGGCGTGGGGGCCTTCCCATGGAAGGCGGGGTTGTTCTCCATGAAGCTGACGCCCTTCCCCTTGACCGTGTGGGCGATGACCACCGCTGGCCGTCCCCGCGTCCCCCGCGCCGCCTCCAGCGCCCCGATGAGGGAAGGGAAGCTGTGGCCGTCCGCCTCCATGACTTCCCAGCCGAAGGCCCGCCACTTCTCGTCCAGGGGCTCCAGGGAGAGGATGTTGACGGTGTAGCCGTCCGGCCCCACCCAGCCGCCGGTCCGCTCCCTCTGGCCGTTGCCGGGATAGCGACTGTAGTCGGAGAAGCCGTCGTTCTGGATGCGGTTGTAGTCCACGATGGCGATGAGGTTGTCCAGGCGGTGGTGGGAGGCGCTCATGGCTGCCTCCCAGGTCTGGCCCTCGTTGCAGTCGCCGTCGGACAGGAGGCAGTAGACGCGGTAGTCGCGGCCGTCCAGACGCGCAGCCAGGGCCAGACCCACGCTGAAAGAGAGCCCCATCCCCAGCGAGCCGGCCGACATCTCTACCCCCGGCGGCACCCCCATGACGGTGTGCCCCTGCAGGCGGCTCCCCAGCCGACGGAAGGTGAAGAGCTCGTCCACCGGGAAGTAGCCGGCCTCGGCCAGGACGGCGTAGTAGGCGGGGGTGGCGTGCCCCTTGCTGAGGACGAACCTGTCCCGCTCCGGCCACTGGGGGTGCTCCGGGTCGTGGCGCAGGACGTGGAAGTAGAGGGCGACGAGGATGTCGGTGGCGGAGAGGGAGCCTCCGGGATGCCCGGAGCCAGCCGCCGCCGTCATGCGGACGATGTGCTGCCGCACACGGCGCGCTATCGCCTCGAGCGTCTGGAGCCTGTCCTCGGTGAGGGGCGTCAAAGCGGTGGCAGCGCTCCTCTACGGGCCTCTCGCAAGAGGGATTATAGGCCGTCTCCCCAGCTTCGAGCAACGGAGGGCGCTGGCCCGTGGCCGGAGACTCGGTTTAAGATGCAAGCGTGGTAATAGACTTCCACACCCATATCTTCCCGCCCGAGGTGGCGCGGGAGCGAGAGGAATGGCTGCGACGGGACCGCCTCTTTGCCGCTCTCTATGGCCACCGGCGGGCGGCCATCGCCACCGCCGAGGAGTTGCTGACCAGCATGGAGGCGGCAGGTGTGGAGGCCAGCGTGGCCCTGGGCTTCGCCTGGGAGGACCAGGAGCTGTGCCGTCGCCACAACGACTATCTGCTGGAGGCGGCCGCCCGGAGCGGTGGCCGCATCGTCCCCTTCTGCACGGTGAACCTGGCCCGGCCGGGTGCCCAGGAGGAGGTGGAGCGCTGCGTGGCCGGGGGCGCCCGTGGCCTGGGCGAGCTGCGGCCGGACGACCAGGGATGGGACCCCCTGGGGCCGGCGGGCGAGCTGCTGGCCTCTCTGGCCCGCCGCTACCGCCTGCCCTTGCTTTTCCACGTCTCGGAGCCGGTGGGGCATCGCTACCCGGGCAAGGAGGGGATGGCCCTCGCCGCCTTCTACGCCTTCGCCGAGGCCCACGCCGACTTGGCCCTGGTGGCCGCCCATCTGGGAGGCGGCCTTCCCTTCTACTGGCCCATGCCGGAGGTGCGGCGGCTCTGCCAGCGCCTCTACTTCGACACGGCGGCCGCCCCCTTCCTCTACGCGCCGGACGCCTACCGGCTGGCGGCGGAGGCGGCCGGGCCGGAGCGGCTGCTACTGGGCAGCGATTTCCCCCTGATAGGGCAGGAGCGCCAGTTGGAGGAGCTGCGGAGGGCCGGCCTGCCGGAGGAATGGCTGTCGATGGCGCTGGGCGAGAACGCCCGGCGTCTCCTGCGCTGCGAGGACGCGGGACGTGGCTGAGGAGCGCTGGCGCCTCTTCGTGGCCCTGGAGCTGCCGGCCGAGGTGCGGGAGCGGCTGGGCGAGCTCCAGCGCGAACTGCGACGCCAGGGGCTGGGCCATCTGCGCTGGGTGCGGCCGGAGGGAATCCACCTGACCCTCAAGTTCCTCGGAGAGACGCCCGTTTCCCGTCTGGCCGCCATCGCCGACGCCCTGAAAGAGGCGCTGAAGGGCGTCCCGCCCCTGGAGCTGGGGCTGGGACCCGCCGGCGCCTTTGGCGATCGCCGCGGCCCGCGCGTCCTCTGGGTAGGCCTGGAGGGGGACCTGGCCTCCCTCCAGGAGCTCCAGCGCCGGGTGGAGCTGGCGATGGTCGGCCTCGGCTTCCCCCGGGAGGAGCGCCCCTTCGCTCCCCACCTGACGCTGGCCCGTGTCCCTCCAGAGGCGGTTGCCCGCTCCCGCGGGCAGATAGAGCGGGCGCTGGCGGCGCTGCCGGTGCCCCGCTGCCCGCTGGTGCTGCGGGAGGTGAGCCTGATGCGGAGCCAGCTCCAGCCCGGCGGCGCCGTCTACACCAGGCTGGAGGCCTTCCCTCTGGTCTGATGGGAGAGGGAAAGCAGGGACTCACCGTCAGAGCGGCCGGGCCGCGTCCTGTCCCTCTGGCCAGCCTGTTGCGGCGTCATCTGACGCCGAAGCTGACGCTGGCCATCGTCCTGTGGCGGGTGGAGGCGTGGGGAGGGGCGCCCCTGGCGGTGGTCCTGGTGGCCACCCTGGGCCGCTGGCCAGGCGCTCTGGTAATGGCCGCCGTGGTGGCGGCCCTGACCGTCATCTCCCTCTATCTGCTGGAGGGTGAGCCTTCCCTGAGTTTGCTACGGGAGTGGCTGGCGGAGCGCCCCTGGCTGGCCCGCTGGCTGTCGCGGCCCCGCTGGCAGGTATGGCTGCTGGACGTGCCGGTGATGCTGCTGGTGGCCGGCCCCTTCTGGCGAGCTGTGCTCCTGCACCTCTTGCAGATGGAGCGGCGTAGCGCCTATGCCATAGGTCTTCTGGGGGCGCTGCCCGGGGCGCTCCTCTGGACGGGCCTGGTGGCCGGCAGCGTCTGGGAGCAGCTCGTGTGGCCGGTCCTCCGTAGCCTGCTGTGACCCCCCACAGGGCGAGGCCTCTCAGTCGGGGTAGCCCTCGGGCCGGGAGCGTCGCCACTCCCAGGCCGAGGCGATGATCTCCTCCAGGGAGGTGTGGCGGGGCTGCCAGCCCAGTCCGCTACGGGCCCGCTCCGGGGAGGCTACCAGGACGGGAGGATCGCCGGGGCGCCGGGGCTGCCATTCCACGGGTATGGGGTGGCCGGTGACGCGGCGGGCCGCCTCCAGCACCTCCAGGTTGGAGAAGCCCCGCCCCAGCCCCAGGTTGTAGGGCCCGCTGGCGTGCCCCTGGGCCAGTCGCTCCAGGGCCAGGACGTGGGCCCGCGCCAGGTCCGCCACGTGCACGTAGTCCCGCACACAGGTGCCGTCCGGGGTGGGGTAGTCCTGGCCGTAGAGGGGGGCGGCCTCTCGCTGTCCCAGCGCCACCTCCAGCAGGATGGGTATCAGATGGCTCTCGGGCCGGTGATCCTCGCCCAGACGGGGCGTGGCACCGGCGGCGTTGAAATAGCGCAGGGAGATGTAGCGCAGGCCGTGGCACTGCTCGTACCAGGCCAGCAGCCTCTCCACCGTCGCCTTGGTCTCCCCGTAGGGGTTGGCCGGCTGCAGGGGGTGGTCTTCCTGCAGGGGAAGGCTCTGCGGGACGCCGTAGACGGCGGCGCTGGAGCTGAAGACGAAGATGCCCACATCGTGGTGGACGAGGGCGTTGAGGACGGAGATGGCGCTGCCGATGTTGTTGGCGAAGTAGCGGCCCGGGTGGCGGGCCGATTCCCCGGCCTGGATGTAGCCGCAGGCGTGGACCACGGCGTCAAAGCGATGGGTGGAGAAGAGGCGGCCCAGCGCCTCGTCGTCCCGGGCGTCCGCCACCACCAGTTCGGCCTCGGGGTGGACGGCGGAGGCGTGGCCGCTGATGAGGGAGTCCAGGACCACCACCTGGTGCCCCGCCTCTATCAGGAAGTCCGTCACCACGGAGCCGATGTAGCCGGCGCCGCCCGTTACCAGTACCTGCATGGCGGCCGCTTCCGCGCTAGGCGTCGAAGCGCTTGAAGACGAGGCAGGCGTTGTGGCCGCCGAAGCCGAAGGAGTTCTTCAGCACCACCCGCACGTCCAGGCGGCGGGCCTGGTTGGGCACGTAGTCCAGGTCGCACTCCGGGTCTGGGACCTCGTAGTTGATGGTGGGGTGCACCCAGCCGGTCTGGATGCTCTTGATGCAGGCCACGGACTCCACCGCCCCGGCGGCACCGAAGCAGTGGCCGATCATGGACTTGGTGGAGCTTATGGGCACCCGGTAGGCATACTCGCCGAAGACGCGCTTGATGGCCATGGTCTCCACGGCGTCGTTGAGGGGGGTGGAGGTGCCGTGGGCATTGATGTAGTCCACCTCCTCCGGAGAGACGCCGGCATCCTCCAGGGCCAGGCGCATGCAGCGGGCGGCGCCGTCGCCGTCGGCGCAGGGGGCGACGATGTGGTGGGCGTCGTTGGTGGCGGCGTAGCCGGCCAGCTCGGCCAGGATGGGGGCACCGCGGGCCTGGGCGTGCTCCAGGCTCTCCAGGACGAAGATGGCAGCCCCCTCGGCCGCCACGAAGCCGTCGCGCTGGGCATCAAAGGGGCGGCTCGCCCGCTGGGGCGGGTCGTTGCGAGTGGAGAGGGCGCGGATGACGGCGAAGCCGGCCAGTCCGAGCTCGCAGAGGGCGGCCTCGGAGCCGCCCGTGAGGACGACATCGGCCCGGCCGCTGCGGATGAGCTCCAAGGCGTCGCCCATGGCCTGGGTGCCAGCGGCGCAGGCGGTGCTCACCGTGTTGTTGTATCCCTTCAGGCCGAAGACGAGGCTCAACTGGGCTCCCGCCATGTTGGGCAGCATCTTGGGCATGAAGAAGGGGTCTATGCGCATCCCTCCCCGGTCCAGGAGGACGCGCATCGCCTCGTCGATGGTGGGGAAGCCGCCGATCCCCACCCCCAGGACGACGCCGATGCGCTCCCTGTCCTCCCGCTCCAGACGCAGGTCGGCGCTCTGGATGGCCTGCCGGGCGGCGGCCACCGCCATCTGGCTGAAGCGGGCCATGCGGCGCGCCTCTCGCTTCTCTATGTAGTCCTCTGGCTGGAAGCCCTTCACCTCCCCGGCGATGCGCACCGGGTAGCGAGAGGCGTCGAACTGGGTCAGGTAGTCCACGCCAGAGCGCCCCTCCAGGCAGCCCTGCCAGAACTCCTCCACTGAGTTGCCCAAAGGCGTGATGGCCCCCATGCCGGTGATGACCACCCGCCTGCGCTCTTTCCTGTCCATCGTCTCACCTCTGCGGTCCGGCCGGGGGGCGGGCCACCGTCTCCCGCCAGCGCCGGCGCCCCTCGGCCACGAAGGCCAGCGAACCTGTGAGACATATTAAACCGCTCTCTCCCTTAAGGGCCAGCGCTCGTCGCAGGGCGTCCTCCACGTCCGAGGCCTCCTGCGCCGGCACCCCCTGGACGGCGAAGGCGCCGACGATGCGCGACGCCTCCATGGCCCGGGGATGGTCGAAGGGGACGGCGATGACGCCCCGGGCGATGGGCGCCAGCTCCTGAGCGATGCCGCCGATGTCCTTATCGGCCAGTGTCCCTACCACGAAGAGCGCCTGGCGGGCCCCCAGGTAGTCCGTCAGGGCCTCCCGCAGGGAGCGAGCGGAGTCCCGGTTGTGGGCGCCATCGGCCACCGCCAGAGGGCGGGCGGAGAGGACCTCCAGCCGCCCCGGCCAGCGGACGGCGGCCAGGCCGCGGCGCAGGGCCTCGTCCGGGAGGGAGAGGAGGCCTTGGTCGGCCAGGGCGCGGGCCGCCGCCACCGCCGTGGCCGCGTTGGCGAGCTGATGGGCCCCCAGGAGGGGCATCCACAGCTCCAGCGACCACCCCTCCGTCTCCAGGCGGAAGCGCTGGCCCGCCAGGTCGTGCTCCAGGCGGCGCCAGGTGTAGAGGGCGGCCACGTCTACCAGGGGGACGGAGGCGGCCGCGGCCGCCTGCCGCACCACCGCCGCTGCCCCCGCATAGCGCTGGGGTGCCAGCACCACGGCGCCGCCCGGCCTGACGATGGCCGCCTTCTCCCGGGCGATGGCCTCCACCGTGTCCCCCAGTATCGCCGTGTGCTCCAGGCTGATGGGTGTGATGATGGAGAGGGCCTTGGTGGGGAAGACGTTGGTGCTGTCTACCCGTCCCCCCAGCCCTACCTCCACCACCTGGGCCTGGACGCCGGCCTCCCGGAAGGCCAGAAAGCCCAGGGCGGTAAGCAGGTCGAAGGTGACCAGTTGTCTCTCCCCCAGGGAGCCCTGCACCGCCTCGGCGGCCGGGCGGAGAAGGGCCGTGAGCCTGGCGAACTCCTCCTCCCCTATGGGCTCCCCGTCTATCTGGACCCGCTCGCAGTAGGAGTCCAGGTGGGGGCTGGTGTAGAGGCCCACGCGCAGGCCCGCCGCCCGCAGAATGGCCGTCAGCATGGCCGCCACGCTCCCTTTCCCCTTGCTGCCGGTGACGTGGACGGTCAGACGGCCCAGGTGAGGGTCCCCCAGGCGCTCCAGCAGCGCCAGCACCGGGGCCACGTCCGGGCGGTCGGCGAAGCGGCCCGATCGCTCGAAGTCGGCGTAGCCCAGGAGATAGCGGACGGCCTCGTAGTAGTCCATGGCTCGGCAGGTTGAGAGGAGACTTATACCCGTCCTTTCACCGGCGGGCGTGCGACGCGCACCGTCGCCCTCTTATCATACAGTCGTCACGGACAAGGGAAAGGAGGTGGCCGTGTCAGTCTCGCTCGCTCGCTTGGTGCCCCGGCCCGACGACCGGGCCCGCCTGACAGCCTCCCTGGGCGATCGCTGGCGGCCGGCGGAGGCCCACCCCCTAGCCACCCTGCAGGGGAAGGGCATCGGCCTGGGGAGGCTGGTGGTCTTCCTGGGGCCCCGCAACCAGGTGGGGGCCGATTACTTCCAGCTCTTCGTGCGGGACGACCAGGGACGGCTCAGCCAGGGGCCGCTGGCCCTGGGCCTCTCCAACCGTGGCCGCTACCCGGCCTACAACTGGATAGACCTGGTCCGCTACCTGCCCGTCCTCCGCTTCGACGGCGAGGAGGCATCTCTGAAGGAGGGAGGGCGCCAGGAGCGGCTCTTCCGCCTTCTGGGGGAGCTGGTGCCGCCCGGGGGGAGCCTCATGGTGGAGTACGACTCCCCGGACCACGCCGATACGGCGGCAATCCTGAGCCGTGGCTATCCGCCTCCCTGCTCTCCCCTGGGCTACGCTCTGCTGGTCGCTGGCTGCCTCTCTTACCGGGACTGGTACATACCGGAGGGCGGCCGGGAGGGCCCCCGCAAGCTCCAGGGCTACAAGCCCCTGGACGATGAGGCGGCCCGCGGACGGGCGGAGGCCCTGGCGGCGGCCCTGAGCCGGGCGTTGTCCCGGCCGCCGGGGCAGCGGGCCGAGGACCGGGACAGCGAGGCACGGCGCTGGGGCAGACGGGCGCTGGCCCTCCTGCGCCGCCGTTTCCCTTCCTTGACGCTCCCGAAAGGCGAGGACTAACATGAACGGTGTGGGGTGCGACGGCGGGCGAGGGAGCTACAGCCCCCTACGAAAGAGAAAGGGCTGGAGGTGCTAGAAATGGTGACAATCAGCGTTATAAAGGCCGATATCGGCGGTTTTGTGGGACATTCTGCCTCCCATCCCGAGGTGCTGGACACAGCGCGGGAGGACCTGGAGCAGGCCCGCCAGCGGGGCCTCCTCATCGACTTCCACGTGAGCAACTGCGGCGACGACATGTTCCTCATCATGACCCACGAGCGGGGCGAGAACAATGAGGAGGTCCATCGGCTGGCCTGGGACGTCTTCCAGCACGGGACGGAGGTGGCCAAGAAGCTGAAGCTCTACGGGGCAGGGCAGGACATCCTGGCCGACGCCTTCTCTGGCAACATCCGCGGCGCCGGCCCTGGCACGGCGGAGATGGAGATCCAGGAACGGCCCTCGGAGCCGGTGCTCGTCTTCATGGGGGACAAGACCTCGGCCGGGGCCTTCAACATGCCCCTCTACAAGATGTTCGCTGACCCCTTCAACACCCCGGGCCTGGTCATCAGCGACCCCCTGCACCACGGCTTCGCCTTCGAGATCCACGACGTCAAGGAGCACAAGAAGATCGTCCTCAATGCCCCCGAGGAGCTCTACGACCTGCTCATCTTCCTGGGAGCGCCCGCCCGCTACGCCGTGAAGCGGGTCTTCAACCGCAGCACGGGCAACGTGGGCGCCGTCTCCAGCACCGAGAAGCTCTCCCTCATAGCGGGACGCTACGTGGGCAAGGACGACCCGACCATGATCGTGCGGGCGCAGGGCGAGTTCCCGGCGGTGGGGGAGGTGCTGGAGCCCTTCACTAACCCCTTCATCGTGGAGGGATGGATGCGGGGCTCCCACAACGGCCCCCTGATGCCGGTGAGCCTCCGGGACGCCCACCCCAGCCGCTTCGACGGCCCGCCGCGGCTGGTCTGCCTGGGCTTCCAGCTGGCCAATGGCCACCTGGTGGGCCCGCGGGACATGTTCGATGACCCCGGCTTCGACAACGCCCGTCGCAAGGCCAACGAGATAGCGGACTACCTCCGCTCCCTGGGTCCCTTCGAGCCCCACCGCCTCCCCCTGGAGGAGATGGAGTACACTACCATGCCGGCGGTGGCGGCCAAGCTGGCGGAGCGCTGGGAGCCGCTGGAGTAGTCGGAGGAGGGACTATACCTCGCCTTCTCCTGGCCACTACCAACCAGGGCAAGCTGAGGGAGCTGGTCCCGCTCCTGGCTGGCTGCGGCTGGGAGCTGGCGACGCCGGCGGAGGTCGGCCTGGCCCGGGAGGACTTCCCCGAGGAGGATGGAGAGTCCTACCGGGCCAATGCTATACTGAAGGCACGAGCGGCGGCCCAGGCCACGGGGCTGGTGGCGCTGGGGGAGGACTCCGGGCTGGAGATAGACGCCCTGGGGGGCGCCCCGGGTCCCCTCTCGGCCCGCTTCCTGGGCCCCGAGGCCACCTACCAGGAGCGCTTCCAGCACATCCTGGAGCGACTGCAGGGCCTGCCGCCCGAGAGGCGCTCGGCTCGCTTCCGCTGCCTGATGGCGGTGGCGGCACTGGGCAGAGAAGAGGTGCACGTGGTGGAGGGCGTCTGCTCCGGCTTCATCGCCCTGGAGCCCCGGGGGGAGGGCGGCTTCGGCTACGACCCCATCTTCTACCTGCCCGCCCGCATGGCCACCATGGCCGAGCTGCCGCTGCACGAGAAGAACGTCCTGAGCCACCGCGCCCAGGCCGCCTGGCGGCTCCGCCCTCTCCTCAGGCAGTTGCTCTACCGGTGGGAGGGACGGTGAGGCGGCCATGCCCAGCTGGAGCGAGGAACTGATCCCCCTCACCAGCGTCTCCGCCCGGCCGTCGGAGCTGCCGACGCTGACCGGAAGCGGGCTCGTAGATCCGGTGGGGCGGAACATCCACTATCTGCGCATCTCCATCACCGACCGCTGCAACCTGCGCTGCGTCTACTGCATGCCGGAGCAGGGGATAGAGTGGGTGCCCCGGGAGGAGATCCTGACCCTGGAGGAGATACACCGCATAGTCCGCGTGGCGGCGGGCATGGGGCTGCGCCGCGTCCGCCTCACCGGCGGCGAGCCCACCGTGCGCAACGGCCTGGTCCAGCTCGTCCGCTGGATAAACGGGACGCCGGGCATCGAGGATATCGCCATGACCACCAACGGCATCGCCCTGGCCGCCCTGGCGGGGGAGCTGGCCCGCGCCGGCCTGCGTCGGGTCAACGTCAGCCTGGACACCCTGCGGCCCGAGCGCTTCCGTGCCATCACTCGCTGGGGAAAGATAGAGGACGTCTTCGCCGGCATCGAGGCGGCGCGGCGGGCGGGCCTGCGGCCCATCAAGCTCAACGTGGTGGTCATGCGGGGCCTCAACGACGACGAGGTGGTGGAGTTCGCCCGCACCACCCTGGAGGAGGACTGGGAGGTCCGCTTCATAGAGCTGATGCCCTTTCTGGAGGAGGAGAGCTCCTGCAACAAAGGCGAGGGGGGGCTGGAGCTGGCCTTCGTCCCCACGCGGGAGGTGAAGCGGCGCATCGAGGCCGCCCTGGGCCCCCTGGAGCCGGCCGAGAGCGCCTCCGGGGCCGGCCCCGCCCGCTACTGGCGGCTGCCCGGGGCCCGTGGCCTGGTGGGCTTCATCAGCCCCCTCACGGAGCACCAGTTCTGCGCCTCCTGCAACCGTATGCGCCTGACGGCCGACGGCAAGATCCGCCCCTGCCTCCTGACCGACCACGAGGTAGACCTGAAGGGTGTCCTCCGCTCCGGAGGCGACGACGAGGCGCTGCGGGCGGCCATCCTCCTGGCCCTGCGCACCAAGCCGGACGCCCACCACCTGTGGGACGGCAACCGTCCCCGCTGGCGCAAGATGATCCAGATCGGGGGCTAGGGCGTGAGCTGGCCCTACCGCCTGCCGCTGTTTCCCCGGGGCATCCCCCTGTCGCGGCCAGAGGAAGCCGGTCGGCGGCCCCAGCCGGTGGCGACCGGCGGGCGCCCGCCGCCCCGGCGGCCCACGGCTGGTGTCTGAGATGGACGAGAGCGGCCGCCTGACCCACCTGGACGAGTCGGGGCGTCCCCGCATGGTGGACATCACCGCCAAAGGGGAGACGGTGCGTGAGGCGGTGGCCCGGGGGCGGGTCTACCTGCAGCCGGAGACGCTGCGCCTGGTCCAGGAGGGGCAGGTGGCCAAAGGGGACGTCCTCACCACCGCTCGCCTCGCCGGCATCATGGCCGCCAAGCGGACCCCGGAGCTGATACCCCTCTGCCATCCCCTCCTGCTCACCGACGTGGAGGTGGACCTCCGCGCCGACGAGGCCTCCGCCTGCCTGGAGATCGAGTCGAGGGTGCGCACCACGGGGCGCACCGGCGTAGAGATGGAGGCGCTGGTGGCGGTGGCGGTGGCCGCCCTCACCGTCTACGACATGGTGAAGGCGGTGGACCGGGGCGCCCGTATCTCCGATATCAAGCTGGTGCGCAAGTCCGGGGGCAAGAGCGGCCCGATAGTCCTGGGGGACTAGGGCCTCCCCCGGCCGGCCCCCTGCTCCAGCAGTAGCTCCGTCACCCGGGTGAGGGCCCGGTAGGCATAGAAGATGTAGTCCCGCGGGTGCAGGTCGAGGGGCTTCAGCTCCTCCTTGCGGGTGGCCACCGGGTCGTGGGCCTCCTCGGGGAAGATGGGCAGCTCGTAGCCGATGACCAGCTCGTATAGCTCGCCGTCCGGCCCCAGGACGACACAGCCGCGATCGGGATCGTCCCCCGCCAGCGGCTCGTCGATCTCGATGCCGTAAGTGAAGAAGGCGCCCGGGAAGGGCGGGAAGGGGTCCAGGCGGGAGACGGCCTCCTGCAGGAGCGCCCGCAGGCGCTGGGCCGCCCGCTCCAGGATATCGTCTGCCTCCGCCTTCAGCTCCAGAGGGTCGGGACCGGTCATCTTCTCACCGCCGGCGTTTTCGCTCTAAAGTATCATTATAGCTGCATAAAGTGTTATAATGCCTGACAGGATGAGCAATAGCCTCCACCTCCAGACCACCCGGCAGGAGATCATACGCTACCTGCAGCGGGCGGGGCGCGCCACCGTGAAGGAGCTGGGGGAGTTGCTGGGGCTGACCGCCACCGGCATACGGCAGCACCTGACGGTGCTGGAGCGGGACGGCCTGGTGACGGCCCGCGAGGAGCGGGGCCGGGTGGGGAGGCCCACTCTGGTCTACTCTCTGACCGAGAAGGCGGAGTCCCTCTTCCCCAAGCACTACGATGAGCTGGCCCTGGCCCTCCTGGGGGAGCTGAAGGCCAGCGAGGGCAGCGAGCGCTTCCATCAGCTCCTGAAGCGGGTGGCTGCCCGCATGGCCGCCCCTCACATAGAGCGAGTGGAGGGGCGCCCGGTGGAGGAGCGGGTGGCGGAGACGGTGCGCCTCATGGAGGAGCAGGGCTGCCTGGCCCAGTGCTCCCGCAAGGGCGACGAGTTCTACATAGACCAGTTCACCTGCCCCTACTCCCGCGTGGCCCAGGAGGACCGGGCCATCTGTGCCCTGCACGTGGAGATGGTGCGGCAGCTCGTGGGGGCGGACACCCGTCTGACCCGCAGCCTTTTGCGGGGGGAGGGGGCCTGCACCTACCGCATCCGCCCCCTCGTCAGGGCAGAGGCCGGGTAGGCCCGGCGCTAACGTCAAGCGTCCCACCGTTGTATCCTCCATAAGTGGTCGCCCCGGAGGCCACTTTATGACCATGCTCTGGGTCTCCCACTTCAGTATCCTGCGCGGCCAGTTGCGGGAGGACGGCCCCTTTATCGCTGTCTACCTCCAGGAGGGGGCGGAGGGCGGCCCCGACCTCTACCTGGTGGTGGAGCCGGCCCTGCCCGGCAGCGAGGAGTTCTGCGCCGACGTGGCGGCCGTCATCGGCGAGAGCTTCCACCGGGAGCGGCTCTCCCTTACAGGGGGGCTGCTGCGGGCCCTCCGGGCCGCCCATCGTGACCTGAAGAGCTGGAACGGGCGCAGCCTGCGCGAACAGTGGGTGGCGGCTGGCGTCTCCGCCCTGACGGTGCGGGGACAGGAGGCATATCTGGCCCAGGTGGGCCCGGCCCTGGCCTACGCCTTCCGCGGCAGGACGCTGCGGCCCCTCCAGCCCCACATCCCGGAGGCCCAGGGCCCCCTGGGACTGGCCGACGACATCTATCCCGCCTTCACCCGCCACGAGCTGGCCGCTGGCGACCGCCTCCTCCTCGCCTCCAGCAATCTGGCCGAGGCCCTTTCCCAGGAGCGGTTGCGCGAGCTCATGGGCCAGCGCCCCGAGCGCGGCCTCTCTCTCCTCTACCGTTGGGTGCGGGAGATGGACTGGTTCGCTGCCATCCTGCTGGTGGTGACGGATGACCCGGCCCGGGAGGAGGGAGAGGGATGAGGGTGTTGGGCATCGAGACCTCCTGCGACGAGACGGCCGCCGCCGTGGTGGAGGACGGGCGGCGGCTGCTGGCCAACGTCGTCGCCTCCCAGGCCGCCCTCCACGCCCGCTACGGGGGCGTGGTGCCGGAGGTGGCCTCCCGCCACCACCTGGAGGCGCTCCTGCCGGTGGTGGAGGCGGCCCTCCGGGAGGCCGGCTGCGGGCCCCAGGAGCTGGACGCCGTGGCCGTCACCATCGGCCCCGGTCTGGCGGGGTCGCTGGTGGTGGGAGCCAACCTGGCCAAGGCCCTGGCCTACGCCTGGGGCCTCCCCCTGGTGGCCGTCAACCACTTGGAGGGGCACATTTACGCTAACTGGCTGGAGGAGGGGCCGGAGCCTCGCCTGCCTGCCCTCTGCCTGGTGGTCTCCGGCGGCCACACCGACCTGGTGCTGATGGAGGCGCACGGTCGCTTCCGGCGGCTGGGGCAGTCGGTGGACGATGCGGCGGGGGAGGCCTTTGACAAGGTGGCGCGGCTGCTGGGCCTGGGCTTCCCGGGCGGCCCCGCCATTGAGCGGACGGCTCGGGAGGCGGGCCGCGTGGCCCTGCGCCTGCCCCGCGGCCGGCCTCAGGGCCCCTATGACTTCAGCTTCAGCGGCCTGAAGACCCACGTCCTGCGCCTGATGCGAGGGGAATACGGGGAGCCGCCCTCCGTCGCCGAGGTGGCGGCTGCCTTCCAGGAGGCGGTGGTAGACGCCCTGGTCTCCCGCGTCGTGCGGGCGGCCCGGGAGACGGCGGCGGTGGAGGTGCTCCTGTCCGGCGGGGTGGCGGCCAACGGCCTCCTGAGGCGCGCTCTCCGGGAGCGCTCGCCCCTGCCGGTGCGGGTGCCTCCCCCTTCCCTCTGCACCGACAACGCCGCCATGATCGCCGCCTGCGCCTGCTACCGGCTGCGTCTCTTCGGCGACGTGGCGCCCCTGGACGTGGACGTGCAGCCCGGGCTGCGCCTGGGCTAGCGCAGCGTCTCCTCCAGCCAGCGCAGGAACTGGGGGTCTTTGCGCCAGCGGGGGCGCACCTTGACCCACAGCTCCAGGTAGACGGGCCGCCCCAGGAGGGCCTCTATCTGCTGGCGGGCCCGCGTCCCCACTCGTTTCAGGGCCTCGCCGCCCTTCCCCACCAGGATCCCCTTCTGGCTCTCCCTCTCCACGAAGATGACGGCCCGGATGTAGTCCTTCCCCCCGTGCTCCGGGTCCGCCTCCCGGAACTGGTCTATGGCCACGGCCACGGCGTAGGGCACCTCCTGGCGGTAGAGGAGGTAGACCTCTTCCCGCACGATGTCGGCCACCAGCGCCCGCTCCGTGCGGTCCGTCAGCTCCTCCTCAGGGTAGAGGGGAGGGCCGGGCGGCAGGTGCTTCACCATGAGCTGGAGGAGGAGGTCCAGCCCGTCCCGCTGCAGGGCGCTGATGGGGACGATCTCCTGGAAGTCGTGCAGGCGGCTGTACTGGTCCATGACGGGGAGGAGCTCCGCCTTGGCCACCGTATCTATCTTGTTGATGACGAGGAGGCAGGGCCGCCCGCTCCCCCGCACCGCCTGGATGAGCGCCTGCTCAATGTCCCCCGGCGGGCGCGGCTCCACCAGGAGGAGGACGAGGTCGGCCTCGGCCAGGGCCTCCCGCGCCTGCTTGAGCATCCGCTGGTCCAGCAGGTGGGCGGGCTGGCGCAGATAGCCCGGCGTGTCCAGGAGGACTATCTGGTAGCCGGGGCCGCTGAGGATGCCCTTCACGGTCTCCCGCGTCGTCTGGGGCTTGGGAGTGACGATGGAGAGCTTGAACTGGAGGAGCTGGTTGAGGAGGGTGGACTTTCCCACGTTGGGGCGGCCCACCACGGCCACCACCCCCGCCTTGTGGGGCGTCCCGGGCCGGCCGGCTTCCCCCTGCCGACGGCGCTGTCGGGCGGTCACCAAGGCTCCCTCCTCAGGAGAGGGGGCAACGTCCACACCCTCCCTGGCTGCAGTAGTTACGCTGGAGGTAGAGCATGCCCTGCTGGCGCCGCGCCCCTACCGTCACACCGCCCGGGGCCAGGGCCCCGTCCAGGTGGCGGGTGACGCCGTAGGCGGCGGGCCTCCCCAGGCTACGGTACACCTGCTGGGCGGCCAGCGCCAGGGCGCGGTCGTCGGTGGCGTCGGCCAGGGCCAGCGCCAGGGGCAGGACGGCGTTGACGGCCAGCTCGATGGCCCGCCCCCGCCCTATGCTTCCGCCCTGCACCGTCAGCGCCTGCAGGAGGGGGGCAGGTTGGCCCCCGCGGACGGCCTCCAGGAGGGCGGGGGCCAGACCCGTGCCGGCGTAGCGGGCCAGCAGGGAGGCGGCGCCGGCCAGCCGCCGGTACGGGTGGTTGGCGGGACGCTGGCCGCGGCCCGACCAGGGGAAGGGCAGCCTGGCGGCCGCCTCCCGCAGGGCTAGGAAGGCCGCCCGGGCTCGCCACGGCTCCCTCTCCGCCAGCAGGAGGGGGCGGAGGCTGCGCCAGGGGAGGCGCTCCGCCAGGGCGCGGAAGGCCTCGCGGCCGCCGCCGTAGCCCAGGGCCTCCACCAGGGCGCGGTAGAGGGCCTCCTCCGGCCCCCAGCGGGCCATCTCGCCGGCCAGGGCGGCCGCCTTCTGCCGAAGCCGTATATCGCCCAGCCGGTCCAGCGTGCGCTCCACCTCTGTCGCCCCCAGCCTGGCCAGGGCGGTGCGGCAGGGCTCTCGCCAGGGGAGGGGCCGCGGCGCCTCCAGGTGAGGGGCCAGGGCCAGCAGAGGCACCCGGCGGCCGCTCCGCAGGAGGGTATCGGCCCCTTCATCGTCCCAGAGGACGAGGTGGAGGACCAGGCCATCGTAGGCCGGGTCCCGATGGTGGCCGTGGCGACGGAAGTCCCCCGCCCGCAGGTGGACCTCCACGTCCCCGGTGAGGAGGGCGTGGGGCGTGGCGATGATGGCGCCCCGGAAGTCGGGCCCCGGCCCCCGCCGGCGCTGGCCGCGGTAGACCACCCGCAAGGGGAGGCCCTGCCGCGTCACCAGCGCCTCCCGGGGCAGCGTCTGCTCCTCCCAGAGGCGGGCCAGGGCCTCCTCCGTCCAGCCGGCCGCCTCAGCCGGCCGGGGCATCCTCACGTCCCGCCTCCCCCGCCCGGTAGGGGAAGCCGGTCCGCTCCGCCACCAGCGTCAGCAGCCGCGCCGAAGCCCCCCGGGGGCGGTAGCGGCCCGTCTCCCAGTCGCTCACCGTCTGCTGGCGGACGCCCAGCTCCTGGGCCAGTCCCTCCTGGCTCAAACCCAGATGACGCCTCAGGGCCCGCACCTGGCCGGCGTCCCAGACGGGGCCCCGCTTCCTTCCCCTGGACACTCCAGCGGCGATTTTACACGGAACCGTGTAGAGAGGACAAGGTCTGGCCGGCAAGGACAGCGGCCACTAGAATGGGACTAGCTGATGGAGGACGCCCTGGGGTGAACGACGAGAGCAGCGAGCGACGGCGGGCCCTGGTCATCGCCGCGCATCCCGACGACGCCGAGTTCGGCTGCGCCGGGACGGTGGCCCTGTGGGGCCGCAACGGCTGGGACTTCTACTACCTGGTCTGCACCGACGGCTCCAAGGGCAGCAACGACCCCGAGATGCCGCCGGAGCGGCTCATCGCCCTGCGGCGGGAGGAGCAGCGGCGGGCCGCCTCGGTGCTGGGGGTCAAGGAGGTTTTCTTCCTGGACTACGTGGACGGCGAGCTGGTCTACAGCCGTGACCTGATGCGGGACGTGGTGCGCTACATCCGCCTCCTCCGCCCCCACGCCGTCTTCAGCCACGACCCTAACCAGATCGTGGGGAACCGCTTCATCAACCACCCGGACCACCGCTGCGTGGGGACAGTGACCCTGGACGCCGTCTACCCCATCGCCCGCAACCGCCCCAGCTTCCCCGGCCTGGCCGCCGAGGGTCTGGAGCCCCACCGCGTCAGCGACGTCTACCTCTGGAGCAGCGACCAGCCCAACTTCGAAGTCGACATAACCGATGTCCTGGAGACGAAGCTGGAGGCCCTGCGCTGCCACCGCAGCCAGCTCCCGGAGGGGGAAGACTTCCTGGAGCGGCTGCGGGAGCGGCTGCGGGGCGAGGACGGCCGCTACTGGGAGCGGTTCCGTCACGTCCAGTTGATGGCCTGATGATCTACGCCCGCGTCCGGTACGGCGGTCGCCGCCTCTACGTCGTCGTAGAGGGGGAGGAGGTGCGGCCCGTGCGGGGGCCCCTCTTCGGGTGGCATGTGGTCTCGTCGGAGCGGATACCCCTGGCCTCGGTGCGCCTCCTGGCCCCCCTGCGCCCAGGGAAGATACTGGCGGCGGCCGTCAACTATCGCAGCCACGTCGCCCAGAGCCGCTCCCTGCTGGGGGAGGCGCCGGCCCAGCCGGAGCTCTTCCTGAAGCCTGGCTCCGCTGTCGTCGGGCCCGGGGAGGCCATCGTCCTGCCGGAGGGGGCGGGGCGGGTGGACTACGAGGGGGAGCTGGTGGCCGTCATCGGCCGCCGCTGTCGCCGCGTCAGCCCCCGGGAGGCGCTGGACTACGTCTTCGGCTACACCTGCGGCAACGACGTCTCCGCCCGTCCCTGGCAGCGGGGCGACCTCCAGTGGTGGCGGGCCAAGGGGGCAGACACCTTCGCCCCCATCGGGCCCTGGCTGGTGACGGGGATAGACCCCTCCGCCCTGGAGCTCCGCACCCTCCTCAACGGGCGCGAGGTGCAGCGGGGCAACACCTCCGAGCTCATCTACGACGTGGCCCAGCTCATAAGCCACGCCTCTCAGGCCATGACCCTGGAGCCGGGGGACCTCGTCTTCACCGGCACCCCGGGGGAGACCGGCCCCCTCTCCCCAGGGGACGTGGTGGAGGTGGCGGTGGAGGGGATCGGCGTGCTGCGCAACCCCGTGGTGCAGGAGGGGCCAGCCCCCGGCAAGTGAGGGGTCGGGGCGGAGAAAGCGAAGGGGGAGCGGCCAGGCCGCTCCCCCTCACTCTTCCGCTGCCTTCAGTTATCCTTCGTTGGTCCGGCTTCCTGCCGATGCGACCTGAAACTGGTGCAGGAGGCGCTGGGCCTCCCTGCCCACCCCCAGGTCCAGGCAGTCACAGTAGGTGGAGTAGATGGCGCGGTCCAGTAGGCGGACGCTCTCCAGGTCGAGCCGCTCCTGCTGCAGGTGGCGGAGCTCCAGGAGTCTGCCCAGCCGCCTCAGGAAGTGGAGCTGCAGCCCGCTGAAAGGCCCCTCCAACTGCCACCCTGCCTGCTGCGCTTCGTTGAATCTCGGCTCCATCGCTCCAGGCCTCCTCCCTTAGAATACCTGACCCCGTCCCGGCTGACAATAGGGAGCCGACTAAGGCGTCCTGCTGGGCGAATAGCTAGCGGTGCTGTCACAGGGGGAGAGCCGACCCATGCGATGGGACGGCCTCCGCCCGGCCTCCCGGCGATGACTGCCTCAGCGCTACAGCCGGAGCTTCCCGTGGGAAGGCTGACGACGCCGCTGGCGACCGTCGTTGGCGAACTCCCTCTCCAGCTCGTCCAGGCTGATGGCCCCCACCTCGTGCACGTAGCCGCACATGAGGCAGGAGCCGTAGGCCCCGTACCAGTCCTCTTCGAAGACCATGGAGCCCTGGCAGCGCGGGCAGACCTTGGGAGCTGTGGCGACAGTCATCGTTCCGGCCTCCTCGCAATAAAAAAGCCTTCAGCCAGCTACCGCTGACCCAGGCCTTTCCGACGCCGCCGAGGTTAGTTGACGGGTTCGGGCCGAAAGGCTTAGCCCTACTCGCCCTCAGGGCGAGATTCACCCCGAAGTGTTCCTGTCCCCCGGTCCGCCCACAGGCGGATTAGGCGGGGCCACATCCCCTTTCGGAGTTTGTGACCTCGGTAACATAATAGACCCCCTGCGTCGCCCCTGTCAAGGCCCCCTCAGAAGACGGCCACCGTGCCTCCGCCGTCCACTTGCACCGTGGTGCCGCTGATGTAGCGGGCCTTCTCCGAGGCCAGGAAGACTACCAGATTGGCCACGTCCTCCGCTTCTCCCAGGTAGCCCAGGGGGACGTGGGCCTCCTCCCGCCGCACTACCTCCTCCAGGCTCACCCCGGCCCGCCGCGCCCGCTCCTCCAGCAGCGTCATGAGGCGCTCCGTGGCGATGAAGCCCGGGCAGACCGTGTTCACGGTGATGCCGTAGGGCCCCAGCTCCCGGGAGAGGGTCTTGGCCAGCCCCACCACCCCCAGGCGGGCGCTGTTGGAGAGGACCAGCCGGTCCAGCGGCTGCTTCACGGCGATGGAGGTGATGGCGATGACCCGCCCGCTCCCGGACCGGCGCAGGTGGGGCAGCGCCTCCCGCACCAGCCGCACCGCCGAAAGCAGGTTCTGGTCCAGGGCCAGTTGCCAGGCCTCCTCTCCCAGCTCCTCGAACAGGCCGGTGGGGGGGCCGCCGGCGTTGGCCACCACTATGTCCAGCCGCCCGAAGGCGGCCACCGCCTCCCGCACCAGCCGCTGGATATCGTCATAGCGGGCCATGTCGCAGACTACCGGCAGCACCGTCGTCCCCGTCTCCTCGGCGATGGCGTGGGCCGCCTCCTCCAGGGCGGCCCGGCCCCGGGCGGCGATGGCGACGGCGCAGCCCTCCCGCGCCAGCCCCAGGGCGATGGCCCGGCCGATCCCCTTGCTGGCGCCGCCCACGATGGCCGCCTTCCCTCTGAGACCCAGCTCCATCTCCTGACCTCCTTGGCTCCCGTCTGAGACCGTATGCTAGGCCCTCCCCCGCTAGGGTCAATCGGCCGGTTATAATGGGCACGATGGCCCGGACGTGGCGCAAGTCCCCTATCTACACCCGCGCAGGCGACCGCGGCGAGACCTCCCTCTTCGGCGGACAGAGGGTGCCCAAGGACCACCTGAGGGTGGAGGCCTACGGCTCCCTGGACGAGACGAACTCCGCCCTGGGGCTGGCCATCGCCTTTCTGCGCCAGCGCCGCCTGGCCCGGCTCCTGCGGGAGGTCCAGTCCGACCTCTTCCAGCTGGGGGCGGAGCTGGCCACCCCGGGCACCCCTCGCTCCCAGCTCCCCCCGGAGCGGACGGCGGAGCTGGAGCGCCTCATCGACGAGTACGACGCCAGGCTGCCGCCCCTCAAGAACTTCGTCCTCCCGGGAGGGGCACCCGCCGCCGCCCTCCTCCATCTGGCCCGCGCCCTCTGCCGGCGAGCGGAGCGGGCGGTGGTCAGGCTGGCCCGAGAGGGTGAAGAGGTCAGCCCCCAGGCCCTCACCTACCTGAACCGCCTCTCGGACCTCCTCTTCGTCCTGGCCCGCTACGTCAACAAGGCGGAGGGGAGGGAGGAGGTCCCCTGGCGGGGACGCTGATATGGGCCGCCTCGTCCTCCTCGTCCGCCACGGTGCCATCGACTGGTCCGGCCGCATCGGCGCGCTGGAGGACGGCCTCAGCGAGGAGGGCCGGTGGCAGGCCCGGGCGCTGGCCCGCCGCCTGCGGCGCTTCGCCCCCGCCGCCCTCTACTCCAGCCCCCTGCGGCGGGCCCGCGAGACGGCCTGGCTGCTGGCGCAGGAGCTGGGGCTGACGGTGCACCTGGACGAGCGCCTGGCCGAGTGGGACGCTGGCCAGTGGACCGGCCTCACCGAGGACGAGGTCAGGGAGCGCTACCCTCAGGAGTGGCGACGCTCCCGGGCCGACCCCTCCTACCGCCCTCCGGGGGCCGAGACGGCGGAGGCCCTCCAGGAGCGGGTGGCATATGCCCTGGCCGCGGCGCGGGAGGCCCACCCCCAGGGCGACCTGGTGCTGGTGGGGCACGCCGCTGCCCTGAGCGCCCTCATCTGCCACGTGCTGGGGCTCCCCTTCGGACCGCGGGAGCAGCGCCTCTTCGCCCTGGAGCCCTGCTCTCTGACCGTGGTCGAGGAGCCGGACAACCTGCCCCACCTCGTCCTGGTGGCCCTCAACGATACCTGTCACCTGCGGGGCCAGCCATGATCCCCGTGCTGGACTCCCCGCGGGCGCGGACGGTGCCGGTGGTGAACCTGGGGCTCATCGTCGCCAACGTGGCCGTCTTCCTCTACGAGCTGACCCTCAGCGCCGACCAGTTGCAGGCCTTCTTCCTGGACTGGGGAGTGGTGCCAGCGCGCCTGACCTCGTGGGTGGAGGGGCCCACGGGCTGGGAGGCGCCGGCCAGCGTCCTCACTTCCATGTTCATCCACGGTGGCTGGCTGCACCTGCTGGGCAACATGCTCTTCCTGTGGGTCTTCGGCGACAACGTGGAGGACGCCATGGGCCACGTCCGCTATCTCCTGTTCTACCTGCTGGCGGGCGTCGGGGCCGCCGCCCTGCAGGTCTTCGTGGACCAGCAGGGAGTCGTCCCCATGGTGGGGGCCAGCGGCGCCATCTCGGGGGTGCTGGCCGGCTATCTGGTGATGTTCCCGGGGGCGATAGTGGGGGTGGTGGTGCCCTTCTTCTGGTTCTTCGGACCTCTGCCCGTGCCGGCGGCCTTCCTGATAGTGTTCTGGTTCATCGTCCAGCTCTTCAACGGGCTGGTCTCCCTGGGAGTGCAGACGGTGGAGACAGGGGGCGGCATCGCCTTCTTTGCCCACGTGGGCGGCTTCCTGACGGGGCTGCTGCTGGCCTTCCTGCTGCGGCCCTGGCGGCGCCGCCGCTATCGTCCTTACTAGCCGCCCGAGCGGTACTCCACCCGCACCTGCAGGCGGGACTCCAACTCCCGGGCCAGGTGGTGGGCCAGGCTGGCCGCCGCCGGCGAGAAGAGACGTTCCAGCAGGGGCCGCCGCGGCCGTATGTGGACGACGTTGCGAGGGACGCGGCCCATCTCGGAGGCCATGTCCAGGGCGGTGTCCAGGTCTCCCAGGTCGTCCACCAGCCCCATCTCCTTGGCCCGGGCCGCCGTGAAGAACTCGCCGGTGGCGTAGCTCCGCACCTGCTCCAGGGGTAGCCCGCGCTTCTCGGCCACGCGGCCGATGAACCACTCGTAGAACTCGTCCCGCAGGGCGGCCAGCTTCTCCGCCTCCACCGGCGTGGGCTCCCGCCAGGGCTGCATCATGTCCTTGTGCTCGCCGATGCGGCTCACGAACATCTTGATGCCCAGCCGCTCCATGAGCTCCTGCACCACCGGCCGGGCTATGATGACGCCGATGGAGCCCACCAAGGCGGTGGGCGGCGCCACGATGCGCCGGGCGGCGCAGGCTACCAGGTAGCCACCGGAGAGCCCCAGGTTGCGGATGTGGGCGATGACCGGCTTCGTCTGCCCCAGACGCGCTACGGCTAGGTGGAGGTGGTCGGCCAGGCCGGCGGAGCCCCCGGGCGAGTCTATGTCCAGGACGACGGCCCGCACCCGCTTGTCGGCCGCCAGGGCGCCCAGCGCCCGCACCGTCTCCGCCACGCGGGCGCTCTGCATTATGGGCCCGTGCACGTCTATGAGCCCTATGCGGGGACGCTGCCAGGGGAACTCGCTCGGTTGACGGAGCTGGCTCATCGCTTCTCCACTCCCAGAGGTTTCCCGTATTGTCGCGCCGGGGACAGCCGCCTTCAACGCTTCCGGCCGCTGCTGCCCCGGGGCCGGTCTCCCCGTGTGTTACCATAATACATATGCTTCGGGGAGGTGCGTCATGGAACGTGGGGAAGAGGAGAGAGCGCAGAGGGAGGCCCTGGCCGGCTGGCTTCTGGACTCCACGCGGGGGGCCATGGAGATGATGACGGTCTACATCGGCGAGAGGCTGGGCCTGTACGCCTCTCTGGCCAAAGCGGGCCCCGCCACCGCCGGAGAGCTGGCCCGCCGCACGGGCCTGGCCGAACGGCCGGTGCGGGAGTGGCTGGAGCAGCAGGCGGCGGCCGGCGTCCTCGGGGTGGATGATCCCGCGGCGGAGGCCGGGACGCGTCGCTACCGGCTGCCGGCGGCCCACGCCGCCGTCCTCCTGGACCGGGACAGCCTGGACTACGTATTCCCCCTCGTACGGTTCCTGCCCTCCGTCCCCCTGTCCGCCATCATCGAGTCCTTCAGGACGGGCGCCGGCGTCCCCTACGAGATGTACGGGACGGAGGCCCGTGAGGCCCAGGCCAGCATGAACCGTCCTTCCTTCTTGCGGCTCCTGGGGGAGGAGTGGCTGCCGTCCATACCCGACCTCCACGCCCGGCTCATGGCCGACCCGCCGGCCCGGGTGGCCGATATCGGCTGTGGGGCCGGCTGGTCTAGCATCGCCATCGCCCTAGCCTATCCGAAGGTGCAGGTGGACGGCTTCGACATCGACGCTCAGTCCATCGAGATGGCCCGCCGCAACGCCGCCGAGGCGGGAGTCTCGGAGCGCGTCCGCTTCCACATCCAGGACGTCAGCGGAGAGGGGCTGTCCGGCCCCTATGACCTGGTGACCGCTTTCGAGTGCGTCCACGATATGGGCCGGCCCGTGGACGCCCTGCGCAACATGCGGAGGCTCCTGGACAGCGGGGGCACCATCCTGATAATGGACGAGCGGGTGAACGAGGCCTTCGCTGCCCCGGCCGACGAGCTGGAGCGCCTCTACTATGGCTTCAGCGTCCTCCTCTGCCTGCCCACTGGCCTGGCCGACGGGCCGGCGGGCACCGGCACCGTCATGCGCCCGGCCGTCCTGCGTCGCTATGCCGACGAGGCCGGTTTCTCCGGTATGGAGGTGCTGCCTATAGAACACCCCCTCTGGCGCTTCTACCGGCTGAGGCCATGAGCCCCCACAGCGCGGGCCCACCCCCTATCATCGGGCGTCAGCGGGGCGGGCACTGACCGCCCGGGAACCGAAGATGTCGAGGAGGTGACGGTCCATGGCGGGGACGGACACCCCTCACACCTCCCATATGCCGGCCAGCCACGGCGATCACGGCTCCCGGCTGGCGCCGGCCGTCGGTGCCCTCCTCATGAGCCTCTCCACGGTGATAGTGGCGGTCAACGCCCCCCTCATACGGCGGGCCAGGCTGGCCTAGCCGGGGGGCGAGGGGGCGCTGCGCCCCGCCAGCAGGGAGCGGGGCCACCAGCGGTGCTCCCAGCCCTCATCGTCCCAGAGGGGGCGCAGGTGAGGCAGCACCTCGCGGGCGAACAGCTCGATGTTCTTGAGGGCCAGCTCGTGGGGCAGGGAGCCGATATGGAGCATGGCCAGCAGGTTGCCGACGCGGAACTCGCGCGCCACCTCCAGCAGCTGGTCGCGGACGGTGGCCGGGCTCCCGGCGATGACGAACTGTCCCTCGGCGAAGTCCTTGAAGCGCATCTCCCGCAACTGGGGGAAGAGGCCCAGGTCGCGGGGGTCCCTCATCAGGTACTCCAGGCCGGGGTAATCGATGTAGCCGGGGAGGCCCAGCCAGGCCAGGGGGATCCCCGCCAGGCACTTGTGGAAGAAGTACTCCACGTGGGGGCCGTACTCCTCCTCCGCCCGGGCATCGGTCTCCGAGACCACAACCACCTGCAGGTAGGCCAGGCGGTAGGGGTTGGCCTCCTTCCCCATCTGGGCCGCTATCTCCCAGTACCTGGGGATGACGGAGCGAGCGGCCACCCTGGGGCCGAACCAGCTCAGGTAGCAGTAGCAATAGTCGTTGGCCAGCACCCACTGCATGGTGCCCGGCGTGCCCACGCCGGGCACCCAGACCGGCGGGTGGGGCTGCTGGACGGGCCGTGGCCACAGATTGACGGCCGGGAACTGCCAGAACTTGCCGTTCCAGGGGAAGACCTCCCTGGCCGTCCAGGCCTTGACGATGAGCCGATGGGCCTCCATGTAGCGCTCGCGGGTCTGCAGGGGGGTGACGCCGTAGTTGATGTTGGCGTCATAGCTCAGGCCCAGGGGCAGCCCGGCGACGAGCCGTCCATCGCTGAGGCAGTCCAGCATGGCGTACTCCTCGGCGATGCGCAGCGGCTGGTGAGACTTCCCCACGGTGGTGCCCAGCACCACCAGGGCCACCGGGAGCCCCTCTGTCAGAGTGGCCAGGCTGGCCATCACCAGGTCCGGATTGGGCATGACATCGTAGACGTTCTGGCTGTGCTCGGTGATGGCGACGCCGTCCAGGCCCGCGCGGGCGGCGTGGAGGAGGGAGTCGATGGTCCAGCGGTAGTACTGGCCCATCTTCTCCGGCCGGGCCAGCTCCCACCAGGGGGCCACCACCACCGAGGGATAGCGCCTCTCGAAGTCCGCCGGCAGCTCCCTATAGGGCGTCTGGACGAAGGCGCAGACCTTCACCGGGCCTCTCCTGGGGTTACCTGTCGAATGTATGCTTGTCTGGCCAAAACCTAGCACTGGCGGGTAGCCCTGTCAAGCTGGCCCTGCGGACTCGGGCGTGGGGGAGGCTTCCTCCCCGCCTTCCCCCTCCTGGGGCCCCAGAAGCAGCCCGGCCAGCCACCCCATGTCGAGGCCGGGGAGGGGCTCGTGCCCCCGGATCCGCTCCCAGTGGACCCGGTAGACATTGCGACGGCCCCGACGCTCCCTGGCCAGGAGCCCCTCCTCTTCCAGGTCGTGGACTATCTGGTAGACCGCCCGCTCGGTGAGGCCGGTGGCCAGGGAGACCTCCCGGAGGGTGACCTCCGGGTCCCTAAGGATACAGGCCAGCACCAGGCCGTGGTTGCTCAGGAGGCGCCACCTCTTAGCCAACCCGGCACCCCGCGCCCCCCGGGCGCCTCCGTCCCCGGCCCTGGCGCCCCGCTTGTGGATAACTTCTTGATAACTCTGCCTCCACCATCGGCAAAAGCTGTTGACAGGGAAAATCTTGAAATAGGATTCTGGCGTCAGAAAACTGCTTTGAAATTTCCAGTTTTATAAAGCTGGAAATGAAAATGCTGAATCGAAGCGACACTCTATGGCTAGACGGAGCCGCTCAATGAGAGTTACAGAGGCGCCCCAGGGCCCGCCCGGTCGGCGGCCGGTCCCCAGCAGACGGCCCGCGCCGCCGGCCTCTTCAGGGGGAGGCCCCTCAGCGCCCGATCCTGTCCTCTTCGCCCAGCTATACGAGCGCTTCTACCCCCGTCTCATGGCCTATGTCCTCAGCCGGGTGAGGGACCATGACCGGGCCCAGGACGTGGTGGCGGAGACCTTCTTCCGGGCCTACCTGAACTGGGGGACACTGCGGGACCCCAACGCCATCGGCGGCTGGCTCTTCAGCACCGCCCATAACCTGCTGGTGAGCGACCTCCGCCGCAACGGACGTCATGCGCCCTGGCCGGACCCGGAGTCGCCCCAGGCCCTGCGCTGGAAGGGCCCCTCGCCGGAGGCCGCCTCCCTCCTGCACGACGAGGTGGACCGTCTCCTCCAGGCCCTGGGACGCCTCTCGCCGCGGGAGCAGCGCGTCCTCTCTCTGCGCTTCGATGCTCGTCTCTCCAACCGCGAGATCGCCCAGATAGTGGGCACCACCGAGGGGAACGTGCGGGTGATAGTCTTCCGGGCCCTGCGCCGTCTCCGCGCCCTCATGGGGCCGGAGGAATAGACAGGCCGCCAGGGGCGGCACCCCCGTGGCGGCCTCCTCATCGAGCGGGCGGGGCTAGGCGTTGGGACGCGGGCCTATCACGCCCTGTCGCCTCAGCTCCTCTATCTCCTCCCAGGTGAAGCCGTGCTCCAGGAGCACCTCCTCCGTATGCTCCCCGAACTGGGGCGCCGGCCGGCGGATGGAGCCCGGGGTGCGGTGCAGGTTGACGCCGGTGGCTACCATCTTCAGGGGGCCGTGGGCCGGGTGCTGGTACTCCACGATCATCCGGTTGGCCAGCACCTGGGGGTCCTGGACTACCTGGGAGTAGTCCTGCACCTGCTCGCACAGGAGGTCACGGGAGCGGAAGAGCTCCAGCCACTCCCGGGCGTCCTTGGTGGCGAAGAGCTCGTCCAGCTTGGCGATGAGCTGCATCAGGTCGCCGGGGTGGGTGCGCATCCAGTCTATGCTGATGTACTCCGGCTCCAGAAGGACGCCCGTCGCCTCGTGCATCACCTGGCGGAAGGTGGGCCAGTAGCGGCCCAGCTGGGCCATCCCCAGCATGATCCAGCGGCCGTCCTTGGCCTTGTAGTGGTTCCACAACGGGCTGGTGAGCCGCCGGGAGATGCGGGGGATGGGCTGGCCAGCGTAGGTGCCGGTCATCAGGAAGCTGGTGATGTTGAAGGCCTGAGCGGCGATGGTGGCCTGGAAGAGGGAGCCGTCCACCATCTGGCCCTCTCCCGTGCGCTCCCGGTGGAAGAGGGCCACCATGATGCCGTAGGCCAGCAGGAAGGCCCCTATCTGGTCAGCGAAGCCGTTGAAGGTGCGGGTGGGCGGCCCCTCTGGCTCCCCGGTGACGCTCATGACGCCCCCGCGGGCCTGGGCCAGAGGGTCCAGGGCCGGCCGATGGGCGTCCGGGCCCTCCAGCCCAAACCCCGAGGCGCTGGCGTATACGAGCCGCGGGTTGATGCTGGAGAGGGTCTCGTAGTCGATCCCCAGGCGACGGGCCACGCCACGACGGAAGTTCTGGACCACCACGTCGGCCCGCTCCACCAGGCGGTAGAAGACCTCGCGACCCTTCTCGGCCCGCAGGTCCAGCACTATCCCGCGCTTGTTGCGGTTGTGGGTCTCGAAGTAGGCGTTGGGGCCGCCGGGCCTGGGCTCGTAGCGCACCAGGGAGCGGCCGGGATCGGGCGTGTCCGGCCCCTCTATCTTGATGACATCGGCGCCGAAGTCGGCCAGCAGGGCGGTGGTCATGGGCCCCTGCTGCCAGATGGTGACATCCAGCACTCTGATGCCGTCCAGGGCTCCCGCCATGGCTCCACCTCCTTATTTTGCACTCCCGTCGCCTGGCCGCCTCCTGCTACCTGCAGGCGGAGGCCGTCCCCTCTTCTTGCGCTCCCGCGCCCGTCGCCTGGTCGCCTTCTGCTATCTGCAGGCGCAGCTCGTCCCTTCTTCTTGCGCTCCGGTGGCCCGCCGCCGCTGCCTGCGGCTGCAGGGCACGGCGGCCCGGGCTGTGAGCGCCTGGCCGCTGTCCTCCTCGTTCTCTAATCCGATCGCTATCACGCTGGCTGCCTAGCCTCGCCGTCCCCCGCGCCGTTCCCGGGCGGCGGCCGCGCCCCCGCGCCGTGGCGGTCCCCCTGTGCCGCCGTCAGTCCTGGCGAGAGGCCGCCAGCTCCTTCACCCTCTCCACGATGAGGGGGAGGGCGGTGCCCGCCGGCGCCCGCACCACCACGTCGCACAGGTGGGTGATGGCCGTCTCCATGGGGTTTACCTCCACTAGACGGCCCCCTTTCATCTTCACGTCCACCGGGAAGCCGGCTGCCGGATAGACCACGGCCGAGGTGCCCACCAGCAGCATGCAGTCCGCCAGGGCCGATTGCCGGACGCACTCCTCCAGGGCGTCGGGCGGGATGGGCTCGCCGAACATCACCGTGTCCGATTTGACGAGGCCACCGCAGTGGGGACAGCGGGGCGGCAGCTCCTCCAGGGGGAACTCGGCCAGGGGCCAGCGCTGCTGGCAGCCCACGCAGCGCACCTTGGTGCGGTTGCCGTGGATCTCCGTGACGTTGCGGCTCCCCGCCTCTTGGTGCAGGTTGTCCACGTTCTGGGTGATGATGTGCTTCAGGTAGCCC
Source organism: Dehalococcoidia bacterium (assembly GCA_034435615.1). GTDB lineage: Bacteria > Chloroflexota > Dehalococcoidia > SM23-28-2 > HRBIN24 > H17-190. Next base: position 13,254 of record DAOTWZ010000026.1, on the reverse strand, counting down.
AGCTCTTCCAGCTCCTTGAGGGCGTAGTGGCCCGCGTTGGGCCGCGCCCGCTCTATGGCCTCCAGCAGCTCCTGATAGGCCACCGAGCCGGAGAGCTGCTCCTCCCACCAGGCCTTGGGGTCGCGGAGGAAGCGCTGGTAGCCCAGCATGTCCGGCTCACCGTATTTCGTCCACAGACCGCCGGGGCCCCGGAAGGGCGGTATGCCGGACTCCACGGAGAGGCCCGCCCCCACCAGCGCCACCACGTAGCGGGAGGTCAGCAGGACGCGGGCAGCCTCGTCCACCTGCCGCTGCAGCTCTTCCGTGACCATGTCTGCCTTATCCTCCGCCGCTCAGGGTCACCAGCACCGTCCGCTCCCGGGGGCCGTCGAACTCGGCCAGAAAGATGGCCTGCCAGCGCCCCAGGGCCAGGTCGCCCCCCACCACCGGCACCGTAAGCGTCTGTCCCACCAGGGTGGACTTGATGTGGGCATCGGCGTTCCCCTCGAAGTGGCGGTAGCCGGCCTCCCGGGGCACCAGGACGGAGAGGCGCTCCAGGATATCGCGGGCCACGTCCGGGTCGGCGTTCTCGTTGATGAGGATGCCAGCGGTGGTGTGGGGGACGAAGAGGTGGCACAGACCCTCGGTCAGGCCGCTGCCGCGCACCAGCTCTCGCACCTGCGGGGTGACGTCCTCCAGCGATTCCCGCGCCCGCGTCCGCACCTTTATGTGCCGGTGCATTCTCGTCCCTCCTCGGTTGTCCTCATTATATTAGCCTGCCGGCGACGCGTCAGCCGCAAGGGGCGGGCGCCTTGACGGGGGCTGTCGCCGTCGCTACGTTGGGGGCGGAATGGACCGCGTTCCCTGTGTCATGACCATCGCCGGCTCGGACTCGGGCGGTGGCGCCGGCATTCAGGCAGACCTGAAGACCTTCGCTGCCCTGGGGGTATACGGCACATCGGCCATAACCGCCGTCACCGCCCAGAACACGCGGGCGGTCATGGCCGTCCAGGAGCTGCCGCCGGAGATGGTGGCCGCTCAGATAGACGCCATCGTCCAGGACATAGGCGCCGATGCAGTGAAGACGGGGATGCTGGCCAACGCTGCCATCATCGAGGTGGTGGCGGCCAAGGTCCGGGAGCACCGCCTGCCCAACTTGGTGGTGGACCCGGTGATGGTGGCCAAGAGTGGCGATCCCCTCCTGCGGGCGGAGGCGGTGGAGGCCCTGCGACGGCTCCTCCTCCCCCTGGCCACCGTGGTCACCCCCAACCTGCCGGAGGCGGCGACGCTGCTGGGACGCCCCATCCAAGACGAGGACGATATGCGGGCGGCCGCCCGTGAGCTGGCGGCATTGGGGGCTCGGGCGGTGGTCATCAAAGGGGGCCACCGGGAGGGAGCGGAGGCAGCGGACCTCCTGTACGATGGCCAGCGCTTCCACGTCTTCACGGCCCCCCGCATCGACACCAGGAACACCCACGGCACCGGCTGCACCTTCGCCTCCGCCATAGCTGCCTGGCTGGCCAGGGGGGTAGACGTGCCGGAGGCGGTGCGCCGGGCCAAGGAGTACCTGACGGAGGCGCTGCGCCACGCCTATCCCGTGGGACAGGGGCACGGCCCCGTCCATCACTTCTGGCGCTGGTGGTGTCCCTGAGAGAGGCCCGGGCGCGGTTGACACCCCGGTGGCGTCTCCCTGTACAATGGCCCTATCGCCGCGGTGGTAGTGGTAGAGGAGGAGGAGAGGTCATGGCATTCCCCCAGGAGCCCTACCTTCCCGTCAACGTCTACCGGAGCGACTGCCGTTTCATGGTCGTCGCTCCCCTGCCAGGGGTGGAGCCGGAGGACGTGGAGGTAGAGGTCGCTCCCATGGCCGTCACCATACGCACACGCGTGCGGGGTCCGGGACAGGAGCGCAAGGACTACGTCTCCCGGGAGTGGCACATAGGCAACCACCAGCGGGTGGTCCCCCTTCCGTCCAGCATCGACCCCGGGCGGGCCAACGTCACCTACGGCAATGGCGTCCTCACCGTGGTCCTACCTCAGGTGAGCTCGGGGCCCGCCGGGGAGCCTCGGCTGTTCCGCCTGTGGCGGGTGCGTTGGGCCCGCGGCCAGTTCGTGGGGCACCAGGGCCACGAGCTGCGCCCTTCGCCCAGCGAGACAGTGCACCGGTGGTCTCGCTGAACGGTCGCCGGCGGCGGCCCCGCCGCGCGCAGTTGACAGGCGGTCCGCCGGGGAATAGAGTGAAGGCGCAGAACCAATAGCGCCTGCCGGAAGACAGGCCCGAACGGGAGCTCGGGTGCCTGGGCAGGGCCGAAGGGCCAGCGCCAGGCCGGCCGGGCTGAGAGGCCCCGATCGCAGCGGGGCGACCGTCGGCACCTGATCTGGGTAATGCCAGCGGAGGGAAGGGCACGGCAGGCCAGCCGGGGCGACACAGGGATCGGGCTTCCCTGGCCCGTCCCGGCCACGCCCGAGGCCTCCTCAGGACCCTCCCTGGCGCCTCTTCCGGCCAGGACCGGGTTATGAGGAGGTGACGTCCAGTGACCCAGCTCACGGACGAGGTCCAGGCCTCGCTGCCGCCGGCCTTCCCCAGCAGTCGCAAGGTATATGTCCAGGGCTCCCGGCCCGACATCCGCGTCCCCTTCCGGGAGGTGCGGCTGACCCCCACCCAGGGGCGCAGCGGCCCCGAGGAGAACCCGCCCGTCCGCCTCTACGACACCAGCGGTCCCTACACCGACCCCGAGTTCCGCGCCGACCTGGCCCAGGGGCTGCCTCCCCTCCGCCTCCCCTGGGTGCTGGAGCGGGGCGATGTGGAGGAGTACGAGGGGCGCCCCCTCACCCCCGCTGATGACGACCTGCGGCCCGGCGAGGAGCGTCGCTTCGGGCTGCCCCATCGACGCCGCCCCCTGAGGGCCAGGGCGGGGCGGGCCGTAACCCAGATGCACTACGCCCGCCGGGGCATCGTCACCCCGGAGATGGAGTTCGTGGCTATCCGGGAGGGCGTGGAGCCGGAGTTCGTCCGCCAGGAGGTGGCCCGGGGGAGGGCCATCATCCCCGCCAACATCAACCACCTGGAACTGGAGCCCATGATCATCGGCCGCAACTTCCTGGTGAAGGTCAACGCCAACCTGGGCAACTCCGCCGTCACCTCCTCCATAGCCGAGGAGGTGGAGAAGATGGTCTGGGCCATCCACTGGGGGGCCGACACGGTCATGGACCTCTCCACCGGCAAGTACATCCACACCACGCGGGAGTGGATACTGCGCAACTCCCCGGTGCCCATAGGCACGGTGCCCATCTACCAGGCGCTGCAGCGGGTGGGCGGCCGGCCGGAGGAGCTGACCTGGGAGGTCTTCCGCGACGTCCTCATCGAGCAGGCGGAGCAGGGGGTGGACTACTGGACCATCCACGCCGGGGTGCGTCTGGCCTACATACCCCTCACCGCCCGCCGCGTCACCGGCATCGTCTCCCGAGGCGGCTCCATCATGGCCGCCTGGTGCCTGGCCCACCACCAGGAGAACTTCCTCTACACCCACTTCGACGAGATCTGCGAGATCGCCCGCGCCTATGACGTCTCCCTCTCCCTGGGCGACGGGCTCCGTCCCGGCTCCATCGCCGATGCCAACGACGAGGCCCAGTTCGCCGAGCTCCGCACCCTGGGCGAGCTCACCGAGATCGCCTGGAAGTACGATGTCCAGGTCATGATCGAGGGGCCGGGCCACGTCCCCATGCACAAGATCAAGGAGAACGTGGACCTCCAGATGGAGCTGTGCCACGAGGCCCCCTTCTACACCCTGGGGCCCCTGGTGACGGACGTGGCGCCGGGATACGACCACATAACCTCCGCCATCGGCGCCGCCATGATAGGCATGTTCGGGACGGCCATGCTATGCTACGTCACCCCCAAGGAGCACCTGGGCCTCCCCAACCGTGAGGATGTGAAGCAGGGCGTCATAGCCTACCGCATCGCCGCCCACGCCGCTGACCTGGCCAAGGGGCATCCCCTGGCCCAGCGTTGGGACGATGCCCTCTCCAAGGCCCGCTTCGAGTTCCGCTGGGAGGACCAGTTCAACCTCTCCCTGGACCCCCACACCGCCCGCGCCTACCACGACGAGACGTTGCCGGCGCCGGGCGCCAAGCTGGCCCACTTCTGCTCCATGTGCGGCCCCAAGTTCTGCTCCATGCGCATCTCCCAGGACCTGCGGGAGTATGCCGAGCGGAAAGGCGTCCGCCTGGAGGAGGCCATATCCCTGGGGCTCCAGGAGAAAGCCCAGGAGTTCCGGGAGGCCGGCGGGAGGATATACCTGGAGGGCTGAGGAGGCCCCCCGAAACAGCGTGAGGTGAAGGCTATGGACGACTTTCTTGAGATAGCGGGCAAGAAGTTCCGCTCACGGCTCATCGTGGGGACGGGACGCTTCCGCAGCATGGAGGAGATGGTGGCGGCCATCGAGGCTTCCGGGGCGGAGATGGTGACGGTGGCCATCCGCCGCCTGCCCCTGGACCGCCCCGACGAGCCCAACCTGATGGACTACATAGACTGGGGCCGCTACCAGATCCTGCCCAACACGGCTGGCTGCCGGACGGCGGAGGAGGCCATCTTCACCGCCCGTCTGGCCCGCGAGCTCACCGGCTCCAACTGGATCAAGCTGGAGGTGGTGCCGGATCCCCGCTACCTGCTGCCCGACCCGATAGGCACCCTGCGGGCAGCGGAGCAGCTAGTCAAGGAGGGCTTCGTCGTCCTCCCCTACATGCACGCCGACCCCATCCTGGCCCGCCAGCTGGAGGAGGTGGGCTGCGCCACCGTCATGCCCCTGGGCTCCCCCATCGGCTCCGGGCGGGGGATCTTCACCCTGGAGGAGGTCCAGATCATCGTCGAGAACGCCAGGGTGCCGGTGGTGGTGGACGCCGGCCTGGGCGCTCCCTCCGACGCCTCCCTGGCGCTGGAGATCGGCGCCGATGCCGTGCTGGTCAACACGGCCATCGCCCAGGCCAGGGACCCGGCCCTCATGGCGCAGGCCTTCCGACTGGGGGTGGAGGCCGGCCGTAAGGCCTACCTGGCGGGCCGCATCCCCAAGAAGGCGCTGGCGGAGGCCTCCAGCCCCGTGGAGGGCGTGCCCCGGCCCGTCAGCTCCTGAGGCTAGAGAGGTAGGGGAAGATAGACCGTCCCAGGCTCCCTGTGCCCTGCCTAATGCTGGTCACGGATCGCTCCCTCTGCCCGGGCGGCTCCCTGACAGCCCGGGTGGCCCGAGCGGTGGCCGGTGGCGTCGACATCGTCCAGCTCCGGGAGAGAGACGTGCCCGCCGGTGAGCTGCTCTCCCTGGCCCTGGAGCTGCGGAGGGCTACCGAGGGCCGCTCCCTCCTGGTGGTGAACGACCGGGCCGATGTAGCCCTGGCCGCCGGGGCGGACGGCCTCCACCTGCCCGAGCAGGGGTTGCCGGTGGCGGCGGCCCGTCGCCTTCTGGGGGAGGGGCGACTGGTGGGCCGCTCTGTCCACTCCCTGGCGGAGGCGGTGCGGGCAGCCGAGGAGGGGGCGGACTACCTGGTGGTGGGCTCCGTCTACGCCACGCGCTCTCACCCTGGGGCGTCGCCGGTCGGTCTGGGCCTGTTACGGGAGGTGGCGGCCCGGGTGCCGCTCCCCGTCCTGGCTATAGGCGGCATCACGGCGGAGCGAGTGGCGGAGGTCGTCCAGGCGGGAGCCAGCGGCGTGGCCGTCATCTCGGCCGTGCTGGGCCAGCCGGAGGCGGAGGAGGCGGCCCGGCGGCTGGGCCGGGCCCTGCGGGAGGCCTGGTCCAGGGCAGCGTCGACGTCAGCTTCCCCCTGAGGCGGCAGGGGTGGACATCCGGGAAGATGGTGCGCGTCATCGTCAACGGCGAGGAGAGAGAGCTGCCAGCGGCCTGCACCGTCGCCGAATTCGTCGCCTCGTTACCGGTGAACCAGCGGCACGTGGCGGTGGCGCGCAACGGCGAGGTGGTGCCCCGTCATCAGTGGCCGTCGGTCAGGATAGAGGACGGCGACGTCATAGAGGTCGTGCGGATGGTGGGCGGCGGCTGACGGCGGCCGTCCAGGTGCGGCGCCCTTGACCAGGATGCTACAATAGAGCCAGCGACCTGACAGCCCGAGAGACCAGCACGAAGGGGGTGGGTCCGTGATGCGTTGGCTCCTCATGGGGTTCCTCATCGGCTCGCTGGTGGGCTTTGGCGTAGGGGTGCTCACCGCTCCCTCTACCGGTGCCGAGATCCGCGGCCGCCTGCGAGAGCGAGCGCGGCCGGCCGTCTCGCGGGTGCGGGAGATGCGCGAGCGCTTCCGCCGCCAGGCGGAGCAGGCCCGGGAGAGGATGGAGGCCGCCTAGGCCAGCCGCTGGAACAGCAGATAAGAGTTCAGGAACAGGCGGACGAAATCGCTCAGAAAAGAGACGGGGTTGGCTTCCAGCGCGGGGTCTACGTGCCGGAAGATCCCCGTCTCCGCGTAATGGACGGTCACCCCTCGCGCCCGCAGGGCGTCCCGTAGCCGCCTGGACTCGGTGTAGGGGATGAGGGGGTCGTAGCGGTCGGCGGCGATGAAGACCTCCGCCTTTATGCCGTTCAGGTGGTTCATGGGGGAGAGGGCGTCCAGGACTGCCGCCACCTCCGGCGGCACCTGGGCTATCAGGCCCTGGATCTCCGCCGGCTCCCGGCTGGTGAGGGCGCGGTAGATGAGGGAGCCCGTGCGGGACAGCCCATCCAGGGGCACCTCCACCCCTGATTCCACGGCCAGCGACATCAGCTCCTGCTCCTCTCGCTCGGGGACGAAGTGGAGGAGACTGGTGCGCAACACCTCGCGCGCCCAGGGGTCTGGTTGCCAGGGCTGGCGTCCCTCCCCGGTGTCGATGGTGCCGCTCAGAACAGCGGTGATCACCTCTCGCACATCGTAGTAGCCGCCGAAGGAGACCAGCGCCCGCACCTCGTCCCGGATGCGGGGGTCGGCGGCGGCGGCGAAGGCCAGCCCCTGCCCCACCGAGAACCCCAGCACGGCGATGCGTTCCCTGTCGACATAAGGTTGGGCCTGGAGGTGCTGGAAGGAGGCCACCACCGCCTCGATGTCCTCGGAGGTCAGCACCTTGCGCCCCAGGTGGGGGAGGACGGGGAGCATCACCACGTGGCCCATGCGGGCCACCGCGCGTGCCATGCGCACGGCGCGCGGGTCTTCATGGGCCGTGGGGGCGGCGCCGATGACCACCAGGATGGCGCTCCGTCGCCCCTCTCCGGGCGGGCGGTAGACGTCGGCGGCAATGGAAGCGCCGCCGGCCAGGGGCACCCTAGCCCGCTCCACCGTCGGCTCCGGCCCCAGGAGAGAGGCGACGGCCCGCGGCGGAGGGGCCAGGAGTTGCGGGTAGAGGAGCAGGGTGTCCAGGGCCAGCCGCGTGGGGGGCGAGAGCCAGACGGCGGCCAGCGCCGCCAGGAAGACGCCCGGGATGAGGAGCGCCAGCGCCCACCGCTCAAGAAAGCCCTTCATCTCCCGGACCACCTCTGCTATTTTACTTCCGGAACGAAGGTAGGACGGGATGGAGCAGGAGAGGCTCCGCGGCCTCTATGTCCTCATCGACCCCGAGGTGGCCGGCGGTCGCCCGGAGGTGGAGATAGCGCGGGCGGCCATCGCCGGGGGTGCCCGCCTCATACAGCTCCGCGACAAGCGCCGGCCCAAGGGCCTCCAGCTATCCCTGGCCCAGGAGCTGGCCCGCCTCTGCCGGGAAGCTGGCATCCCCTTCATCGTCAACGACCATCTGGATCTGGCCCTGGCCGTGGGAGCGGACGGCGTCCACGTGGGGCAGAAAGACCTGCCGGTGGCGGTGGTGCGTCGCCTGGCGCCGCCGGGGTTCATAGTGGGCTGCTCCACCAACGACGTGGATGAGGCCCGGCGGGCGGAGGCGGACGGGGCGAGCTACGTCTCGGTGGGGCGCCTCTTTCCCACGCAGTCCAAAGAGGACACCCGTCCCGCCTCCACGGATACGGTGCGACAGGTAAGGGCGGCCGTCAGGGTGCCGGTCTGCGCCATCGGCGGCATCAACGAGGAGAACATCGACGCCGTTCTGGCCGCCGGGGCGGACATGGTGGCCGTCATCGGGGCGGTGGTGGCCGCCCCTGACCCGGAGGAGGCAGCGCGGCGCCTGGCCTCTCGCTTCGGGCGGGCGGTCACAGGAAGCGACCAGGACTGAAAGGCGCCAGGGGAAGCTCGGGCCGCTCCCCCAGGAGGAGCTGGGACATCAGACGGCCGGTGATGGGGGCCAGGAGGATGCCGTTGCGGAAGTGTCCCGTCGCCACGCTGAGTCCCTCCCAGCCCGGCACCGTTCCCATGATGGGTAGCCCGTCCGGGGAGCCCGGCCGGAGGCCGGCCCAGGCGGAGCCCTCCTGGACATGGCGGAAGGCCGGTGCCAGCTCCCCGGCCATGCGGCGCAGGGATGCCAGCCCCCGTCGGGTGGTGCGGGGGCGGAACCCCACGTCCTCCACGGTGGCGCCGGCCCAGGTGGTGCCGTCGGGCTTGGGGACGAGATAGCCCTGCGGCCCCCAGACGATGCGGCGCAGCGGCGTGCCCGGGTAGGCCAGCATCTGCCCCCGACGGGGAGGGGTGGCTATGTGGACCCCCAGGCGGCCCAGCAGCCGGCCCGTCCAGGCCCCCAGGGCCAGCACCACATGGCCCCCTGACAGGCCGCCCCGGGGCGTCCTCACACCCGTGATGCGGCGCCCGCGGCGCAGGAAGCTGAAGACAGGCGTCCCCGTGAGGATGCGCACGCCCCGCCGCTGGGCGGCCACGGCCAGGGCATCGACCAGCCGGACCGGGTTGACCTGGCCCTCGTGGGGAGAGTAGAGGGCCGCCCGTACCGCCGGGGTGAGGCCGGGCTCTAGCTCGCGCACGGCCCACCCTTCCAGCCACTCCAGACCCGGCTCCAGCGCCCGCTGCCACCGCAGACGCTCCCGTAGCTCCCCCTCCTGCTCCGCCGTGAGGGCCACCCGCAGGAGGCCGGGCATCGTAAGCTCCAGGTCGATGCCCGTCTCCTGGCGTAGCTCCTCCGCCCAGGCGGGATAGAGGCGGAAGCTGGCCAGGGCCAGGTCGGCGAAGGGGCCAGGGCTGTGTGACTCGCTCAGGGGGACGAGCATGCCGGCGGCCGCCCGGGACGCTCCCTGCCCCGGCTGTCCCTGCTCCACTACGGTGACAGACGCCCCCGCGCCGGCCAGATGATAGGCGATGGAGCAGCCGATGACGCCGCCGCCGACGACGATGAAATCGCTCCCGGCGTCCAAGGGCTACTCGCTCCCGATGACAGCGGAACGCAAGGGAAGACCTACGATAGCCGCGAGTGGCCCCTCAGGGCCGGGAACCTTTCGGCCCAGGGCCTGGCCCGGCCCATGGCCAGGACCAGGTCTATATCCTCGGCCGTAGCGAAGCCGCAGTGCTCGCAGACGTAGTATTCACCCCACAAGTCGTGGCAAGAGCGGAGCTGCTCGCCGCAGGAGGGGCAGATGGGGCTCAGATCCACCGCTACCACCTCCTTGGCCGGCATAGGCCGGTGTTATACGTCCTATCGAGTTTATCATGCCGCAGGCCGCTCTGTCAATATTGTTTTCAATCACTACAAAAAATACAGCGGAGACGCCTGACGCGGCCAGCCCTTGTGCTAGAATAGGGGCGACCTTCCCATACCTGACACAGCGAGGGCAGCGATGCGTTGGGGCGTGACCATACCCCTGGACGGCCTCCCTCTGGCGGCCCACCGGGAGGCGCTGGCGGAGGCCGTCCGCCTGGGCTACACCGATGCCTGGACGTCTGAGGTGGACGGGACGGACTCCGTCACCCCGGCGGCAGTGGCGGCCGCCTGGTTCCCAGAGCTGAACGTGGGCACTGCCATCACCAACATCTATCTGCGGGGGCCGGGCCTGCTGGCCCAGACGGCCGCCGCCCTGGCGGAGATTGCGCCGGGGCGGGCGCACCTGGGCCTGGGCGTGAGCACCAAGGTCATCGTGGAGCGCTGGAACGGCCAGCGGCTGGAGCGGCCCCTCTCCCGCATGCGGGCGACCGTAGACTTCCTGCGCACCGTCCTGGCGGGCGAGCGGGCCAGCAGCGAGGAGCTGGGCGTCCAGGGCTTCCGTCTGAGCCGACGGGTGGAGACGCCCCCTGCCATCTATGTGGCCGCCCTCCGCCGCGCCATGCTCCGGCTGGCGGGGGAGATAGCGGACGGCGTCATCACCAACTGGCTGGCCCCGGGGGACGTTCCGCGGGTGGTGGAAGCGGTCAGGGAGGCGGCGCGGGCCGCCGGCCGGCAGCCGGAGGCGGTGAAGGTGGCCTGTCGTATATTCGTCATGCCGCCCCTCCCGGACGCCGCCGTGCGCAGCGTGGGGCGGCGCCTGGCCGCCGTCTACATCACCGCCCCCGTCTACAGGGCATTCCACGAGTGGCTGGGCCGGGGCGATCTGATCCGGCCGGCCGTGGAGGCCTGGGAGGCCGGCGACCGCCGCACCGCCCTGGAGCTCATCCCCGACCGTCTCTTGGAGGAGCTGCTGGTGATGGGCAGCCGTCAGGAGTGCGCGGACAAGGTGCTGGCCTACTGTCGGAACGGCGTGGACATACCCATCCTGCAGCTCATCACCGTGGGCGAAGGGCCGCAGCAGCAGGCGGAGCTCTCGCTGCGCATGCTGCGGGAGCTGGCCAGACCGTAATCAAAGGGAGGCGACCATGGATCCCAGAGACAAAGTAGCCCTGGTGACGGGCGCCGCCTCCGGCATAGGGCGGGCCACTGCCCTGGCCCTGGCCCGGGCCGGCGCCAGCGTCGTCGTGGTGGACCTGAACGAGGAGGGCGGCCAGGAGACGGTGCGCCTGATAGAGGCGGAGGGGGGGCGGGCCGCCTTCGTCCGGGTGGACGTGACCCGCTGGGAGGACCTGGAGCGGATGGTGGCCTTCGCCGAGGAGACCTTCGGCGGGCTGGACATCGCTCACAACAACGCCGGCATCGTCACTGGCCGCCCTCGCTTCCCCCGCTCGCCCCGGGAGAAGTGGGAGCGCTGTCTGGACGTCTGCCTGTGGGCGGTCATCGCCTCCATACAGCTTGAGGTGCCGGCCATGCAGCGCCGCGGCGGCGGCGTCATCGTCAACACCGCCTCTCTGGCCGGCGTGGTGGGCTTCCAGGCGGACCCTGTCTACACCGCTGCCAAGCACGGCGTGGTGGGGCTCACCCGCGCCCTGGCCTTCCTCCACAGCGAGGCCAACATAAGGGTCAACTGCGTCTGCCCCGGCGTGGTGGACACCCCCATCCTCTTCCAGGCGATGGAGGGCGCTTCCCCGGAGAGGCTGGCCCAGTACAAGGCCCAGCTAGACGAGCTGCCCAAGCTGCGGCCGGAAGAGATAGCTGAGGCCGTCCTGGAGATAGTGCGGGACGACTCCATGGTGGGGGAGGCGATGGGCGTCCTGCCCGGGCGGCCCCGCCGCCTCATCCCGCCGGCGGTGCGGCTGGAGACGGACCCCCTGACGCGCATAATGGGCGGCTAGCCGCGCAGGGGGGCGAAGCTGGACTGATTGGCGATCCTGAGGCCGCGGCGCGCCAGCACCAGCACCTGGTCGCCGATGGTCTCGAACCCTTCGCCGACGGTGCCGCCGCCCAGGTAGCGGGCGTACATGTTCTCCAGGATGACCGCCAGCTTGAAGTGTCCCAGCACCACGTAGTAGTCGAGTTGGCTGAGGTCTCGCCCGCTCTTCTCGGCGTAGCGCTGGGCCACCTCGTCCCAGGTGGGGAAGCCGGGCAGGCTGGTGACAGTGACGCCGGCCACGCTGAGCTCCTGGTCCACCCCCCGCGCCCAGTACATGCGCAGCATGCCCACGTCGGCCAGGGGGTCGCCCAGGGTGGCCATCTCCCAGTCCAGGACGGCGATGATGTTCCCCTCCTCGTCCACGATGGCGTTGTCCAGACGGTAGTCGCCGTGGACGATGGCGTGGTCGCTCTCCTCCATGGTGATCTGGTTTAGGCGACGGCACAGCTCGTCCAGCTCTGGGATGTCACGGAAGCGGATGCGCTGCCATTGCTCGGTGAAGCGCTTCACCTGGCGGGCCAGGTAGCCCTGGGGGCGGCCGAAGTCGCCCAGGCCTATCTCGTCGGGGCGCAGGGCGTGCAGAGTGGCCAGGACGTCCACTAGTTGCTCTCCCATGCGCCGCCGCTGAGCCTCGTCGTAGCGCTGCGCCACTTCCTTGGGGTTGGCGGGGACGAAGCCTTTCACGTAGGTCATGACGTAGAAGGGGGCGCCTATCACCTCCGGGTCGCCGCAGAAGGCGAGGGGGCGAGGCGCCGGCACCGCCGTGTCCTTGATAGCGGAGAGGACGCGGTACTCCCGCGACATGTCGTGGGCGGTGGGCTGCACGTGGGAGAGAGGGGGGCGCCGCAGCACCCAGGACTGGCCGTCCCCGTCGAGCCGGTAGGTCAGGTTCGACCGCCCGTGGCCGATGAGGGAGGCCCGCAGCTCCTGCACGGGCGCCACGTGCTCGCGGAACCAGGGGAGAAGGTTCGCCATCACAATGCCAGGAACGTCCTCGGCCATCGCTCTACCCTGCCTGGAATCAAGAATAAGGGCGACTGCTGCCCGTCAGGCACTCCGAATATTATAATAGCCCCGAGGTCTCCGACCACCCTGGCAAGACCTTGGCTTTCGCTCAGGAGGAGAGGATGGGCATCGATTTCACCCTGCCCCCGGACATAGAGGAGATACGACAGCGAGTCCGCACCTTCATAGAGGGGGAGGTGCGGCCAGTGGAGGACGGCCTGCTGCGGGAGAACGCCCCTCGCAGCGAGTGGGTGCGCTCCGTGCAGGAGCTGCGCCAGCGGGCCCGCGAGGTGGGTCTCTGGAACCCGCACCTGCCGCCGGAGTGGGGCGGGATGGGGCTGGGGCCCACGGCCATGGCCTTCGTCCACGCCGAGGCCGGCCGCACCATGATAGGCCCCTACATCCTGAACGCCCAGGCCCCGGACGAGGGGAACATGCACACCCTCCTCCACTGGGGGACGCCGGAGCAGAAGGAGAAGTACCTGCGCCCCCTGGCCGAGGGCCGCTGTCGCTCCTGCTTCGCCATGACGGAGCCGGAGGTGGCTGGCTCCGACCCCACCCTCCTCCAGACCCGCGCCGTCCAGGACGGGGACTACTGGGTCATCAACGGTCACAAGTGGTTCGCTTCCGGCGCCCGCGGCGCCAAGTTCGCCATCGTCATCGCCTGCACCGACCCCGACGCCGACCCGCCCCAGGCCCGCAACTCGGCCTTCATCGTGGACAT
>DAOTWZ010000025.1:0-22887 GCA_034435615.1 Dehalococcoidia bacterium | reverse complement strand
CGCTGGCCTCCCTGGGCGGTGTCTGCCTCAGATACCACGCCAGCTCCTTCACCGAGGCCGGCGACCTGCCCTTGTTGTGCCGCGCGAAGTTGCTGATCGCCGATGTGCCTACCGTCACCAAGACTGTCCGCATTGGCATCCTCACTCCCCGGGACCGACGCTACGTCGTGCGTCTCCGTCCCGTTCACCACGTTACCGCTCGTAGCGGAGGCCCGCATGAGCAGACCGGCCCGTTTCGCCTTGGGCAGGACGACCTAGCGACGCCTCTACCGATACCTATTCCCGTCGGAGCGGTGATTCGGCGACCAGCCAGGGAAACTGGAGGGCCCGCACCCGCTCGTCGATGTCCGACACCTCGTCCCTGACCAGGGCCAGGAGGGAGTGAAGGAAGCCTTCAGCCGCCTCCCTGCTGACAGGTTTCTGGCCGTGGGCCAGGATGCTGTCGTTGCGCTGGGACAGGTAGCGCCGCACCGTCTCGTAGAACCGCTGCCCCAGGCGCTCACCGTAGGCCTCCAGCACCCGATAGGCCCGCTCCAGGCCGACGCGCGCTCGTCCCTCGGCGTCGGGCTGGACCAGGGGGCGGGCTGCTTCGGGGAGCCGGTTCAGGTCCAGGTCGCCGGTCCGCTGACCATAGCGCTCCCAGAGGACCATCTGGGCCAGCATCTCGGCGGCCCGGTAGAGACGGGCCACGGCATCGTCCCAGCGCCCCTCCAGCAGCCGACGCTGGGCGTTGGCGATGAGGTCCGCCAGGAGATCTGACGTGGGGGCGTCCATGTATGCAGCGTCGCCGATGGGTCTCAGCCGCTGGACCGTCCGGCGGTCGGGGAGGAGGTCGGGGGGCGCGGGAGCGTCCCGCAGCCTCTGGAAGCAGTCCAAGGCGTCCTTGTGGAGGAAGCGGTCCCAGAACTCATAGGCCCGGGCCAGCGTCAGCAGGGCGTCCCGTCGCTGTCGGTCTTCGTACAGCAACAGGTGGACGTTGACGGCCTCGCAGATCCTCTGGGCGGTGTCGAACTGCAACCGCCGGATCAGCTCCTCGGCCAAACGCAGGTCGTCCAGGGCCAGCACGGCGGCTGGCGGAGTCGCCAGGAAGCGCTCCGTCCCGCTGACGACGACACCCGTTTCCCTCTCCCCGGCGATGTAGCGCAGGCTCCCACAGCGCAGGGCCACCGCCGCCAGGGCCAGCCCAGCCGTCATCGACTTCGTCCCCGATGTGTAGTCGGCGGTGACCTGTTCTGGCCGCAGGCCCTCGCCCAGAAGCCAGCGGATGGCCTTGATGCAGCCCTGGAACGCCTCACCGATGTCGTCGGCGGAGGCGAGGCGCACCTCGTGCCACCTTTCGACGCCCGACACCTGCTCCCGCACCCGCCGGGCCACAGGCGCGCTCTCTTCGGTGATGACCAAGACCACCCTGTCCGGGTTCGCCTCGCGAACGCTCCTGGCCAGGGGGGCCGACATGTCGACGTCAGGACGTGTCCCGGTGCCGACGGTCAGTACCATGCCCCTTCTCGGCGTCATGGTCGCCCTCCGGGTAGTCAGCGATCGGTTTCCTCGCTCATTGCCGCGCACGGGCAGGGAAGCCCGCGCCGGTGGGGGCGTCCTCGCCTGTGACGTCGGGCGAGGAGGCGAGGTCGCTCACCAGGCGCTCCCGCACCCTGGCGCCTTCCGGCAGCCCCAGAGAGGAGCGGTACTTCTCGTATATGGACTGGAGCTGGTTGGCTATGGTCTTGGGCGAGCGGCGGAGGCGCTGGGCCAGCTCCTCGTTGCTGCCGCCGTGGCGGGTCAGGGCCAGCGCCACCCGCCGCTCCGCCGCCGTGAGCTGGCTCCAGAACCCCCGGAGGATCTGGCGCCGCGTCTGATCCTGCATCTCTCGCTGCCGCTGGATGGCCCGGTAGGGGTCGTCCCACAGGAGCAACTCGGAGATGGTAGAGGGGAGGAGGCTCCAGCGCAGGACGGGCACGGGCACCAGCACCACCCGAGAGAGGTCGGCGTGCATCTCGCGGGAGCGGAGAAGCTCGGGTGGCGACAGCAGGTGCCAGACGTGGTCACCCTCGCCCAGGAGGAGCTGCGCCACCACCATGCCGTAGGCGGCCATCATCTTCCTGCCACCGGCGATGCACAGGTGCACCCGGCGTCGCTCTCGCTTCAGGGCGGCCACCTCACGGTAGAGGACGCGCAGGAGGAGGGCGGCCTCCTCCTCGCTGGTGATGTCGCGGGGGAAGAACCGTCCATCCTTTATGGGGACGTAGCGGAAGACCACTGGCGGGTCGCGGCGGGCGTAGTGCTCCTCCTCCGCCTTGAGGCGGGGTAGGGAATCGCCCAGGGCGGAGGGCTCGGTGTGGACCACCACTACCTGGCCGATGGCGAAGCCCCGCGCCAGCAGGGCGTCCAGGGCGAGGGTCACCACCTGGGGCTCGCTGCCCAGAGTGGCCACTATGGCATCCACGACCGGCCACCAGGAACGTCGGTAGCGAGAGTTTACCCATATACAGGCTAGAGCGTCAAGAGCGCCCCCTCACTCCGGGACGCCAGCCCGGGCCGCGGCGGGCAGGCGGCCACCTGCGGGCGCTATACGGTTCTAACGGGAGCGCTGGGCGAGTTATAATTCCCCATGATGCCCTGACGGGGCGCTGCTGTCGTGAGAGTCCTGGTCCTCAACGGCCCGAATCTGAACCTCCTGGGCAGACGGCGGCCTGAGATATACGGCACCCTGACCCTGAGGGATATCGAGGAGAGGCTGGCCCAGCGCGCTGCCCAGCTAGGGGTGGAGGTGGCCTGCTTCCAGACCAACCACGAGGGGGAACTGGTGGACCTGGTTCAGCGGGAAGGAGAGCGGAGCGACGCCATCATCATCAACCCGGGCGCCTTCACCCACTACTCCTACGCCATCCGTGACGCCCTGGAAGCGGTGGGGCGGCCCGTGGTGGAGGTACACCTGTCCAACATTCACGCCCGCGAGCCCTTCCGGCGGCGCTCCGTGGTAGCGGAAGTGGCGCTCGGCCAGGTGAGCGGCCTGGGCTGGCGGGGCTACCTGCTGGCCCTGGAGGCGCTGGTAGAGATGCTGCGGGAGGCCGCCCCGCCCGATAGCCAGCGGTGAGAAGGTGGCCCGAGGCGGCAACAGTCCCGTATCCTGTGACAGGCGGGGAGTGCGAGCGCGGGGCCTGGTCGTCGGTCTGGCAGCGTCGGTATCATGACGGAGGACAGGAACGGGTGGCCGGCGGGCCAGGAGCACAGCCGGCGGACCGCAGCGACCATGAAGAGGGGGAGAGCATGGAGCGGCGATTGCAGAGGCTCAGGGAGAGGCTGGCCCAGGAGGGCCTGGACGCCCTCCTGGTGGGCGCTCCTGTGGAGGACATCTTCAAGACCTACGGGGCCAACCGGCGCTACCTCTCCGGGTTCACCGGCTCCGTAGGCTGGCTCCTCATCGGCCAGGAGAGGGCCTTCATCGCCGTCGACTTCCGCTACTACGAGCAGGCGGAGCGGGAGGCACCCCATTTCACCCTCTTCAAGGCGGTGGGCGCCCTGGAGTCCTGGTTCCCGGCGCTGGTCCGGGAGGCCGGCCTCACGGGGGGGCGCATAGGCTACGAGCCCCACAACGTGACGGTGGCCCAGCAACAGGCGCTGGCCCGCTGCCTCTCCCAGATGCCCCAGGAGGAGCGACCGCACCTGGTGGCTGCCCCGCCACTGGTGGAGGAGCTGCGGGCCATCAAGGAGCCGGAAGAGCTGGACTGGATCCAGCGGGCCGTCGACCTGGCCGACGAGGCGTTCGAGGCGGTGGCCCGCCGCCTGGAGCCCGGATGGACGGAGGCGCAGGTGGCCTGGGAGATAGAGCGCTACGCCCGCGAACACGGGGCGGACGGCCTCTCCTTCCCCACCATCGTGGCCGCCGGGGAGTGGTCGGCCATGCCCCACGCCTACCCTCGCGAGCGGCCCATACGGGAGGGGGAGCCCATCGTCATAGACATGGGAGTGCGGGTCAACGGCTACTGCTCGGACCTTACCCGCACCATCGTCCTGGGCGAGCCGGACGAGCAGTTCCGCCGCCTGTATGACATCGTCCTGACGGCCCAGCTCACGGCCGAGGAGCTGGTGCGGCCGGGCATGACCGGCGAGGAGGCCCACCTGCTGGCCCAGCGGGTCATCGAGGAGGCCGGCTACGGTGAGCGGTTCGGCCATGGCCTGGGCCACGGCGTCGGCCTGCTGGTGCACGAGGCGCCCCGCCTGGCCCCCCGCTCCAGCGATGTCCTGAAGCCCGGCATGGTGGTCACCATCGAGCCCGGCATCTACATACCGGGCTGGGGCGGCATCCGCATCGAGGACATGGTGGTGGTGGAGGAGGCCGGGGTGCGCGTCCTCAGCCATGCCGCCAAGCTCTACAGCCTCTGAGGGACAGGGGCCACACTCTACCGAGGTGGTGACGAGATGGTCGAGACCGGTGACCTGAAGCGCGGCATGACCATAGAGGTGGACGGCAACCTCTACCGCATCCTGGACTTCCAGCACCTGAAGCTGGGGCGGGGCACCGCCCAGGTGCGCCTCAAGCTGCGGGACGTGCGGGGAGGCCACATCATCGAGCGGACGGTCCAGGCAGGGACGCGCTTCCCTCTGGCCCGCGTGGAGCGGGTGCCCGCCCAGTACCTCTACCGTGACGACGACATCCACTACTTCATGAACACCGAGACCTACGACCAGGTGCCCATGAGCGGCGAGGCCCTGGGCGACGCCATCCAGTACCTGACGGAGAACGCCCCCTGCGAGCTCCTCATGTACGGCGACCAGGCCATCGGCGTCGAGCTGCCGCCGGCGGTGGAGCTGCGGGTGGTGGAGACGGAGCCCTGGGTGAAGGGCGACACCGCCCAGGGCGGCACCAAGCCCGCCCGCCTGGAAACCGGGCTGGTGGTCCAGGTGCCTCTGCACATCGGCGAGGGCGACCGCCTGAAGATAGACACCCGCACCGGCGAGTACCTGGGCAAGGTCAGCTAGCGTGGCCACCGAACCGGCGGCCTGGAGCGTCTCCCGTCTGGCCAGCGCCGTCTCCCAGCTCCTCTCCAGCGACCCCGACCTGGGCGACCTCTGGCTGGAGGGGGAGGTGTCCAACCTGCGGCGCACCGCCGCCGGCCACGTCTACTTCACCCTCAAGGACGAGGGCGCCCAGGTGCGCTGCGTCCTCTTTCGCGGTCGCTACGGCGCCGCCGCCCTGGAGAACGGTCTCCAGGCGCTGGCCCACGGCCACGTTGACTTCTACGGGGCCCGGGGCGAGCTCCAGTTTTATGTCGACTATGTGCGGGCGGCCGGCGTGGGCCTGCGGCAGGCCCACCTGGAGCGGCTGCGGGCGGAGCTGGAAGCGGAAGGGCTCTTCGACCCTGCGCGGAAGCGGCCGCTGCCGGCGTTCCCGCGGCGCGTCGGCGTCGCCGCCTCGCCGGTGGGGGCGGTATTCCACGACATCTGCAACATCATCGCCCGTCGCTGGCCCCTGGCCGAGGTGGTGCTGGCCCCCACGGCGGTGCAGGGGCCGGAGGCCGTCCCTGGCGTGATCGAGGCCCTCCGTCTCCTCAACGAGGAGGCGGTGGACGTCATCATCGTGGCCCGGGGCGGTGGCTCCCTGGAGGAGCTCTGGGCCTTCAACGAGGAGCCGGTGGTGCGGGCCATCTACGCCAGCCGCGTCCCTGTCATCTGTGGCATCGGGCACGAGCCGGACCTGACCCTGGCGGACCTGGCGGCGGACCTGCGGGCGCCCACCCCCTCGGCGGCGGCGGAGCTGGCCGTCCCGGACATGGCCGCCCTCCTGCACCGCCTCCGGTCTATAATCGCTTCTCTGGAGGAGGAGGCCGAGGAGGCCGTGCGCGGCCGCAGCGCCCTGCTGGCCGGGGCCATGGGCCGCCTGGAGCGGGCGCTGCCAGATCTGGAGGAGGTGAGTCGCCGCACCCTGGAGCTGGCGCGGCGGTTGCACCAGGCGGGCGGACGGGGCCTGGACGGCCTGGCGGAACGGCTGGCAGCCCTGCAACGGCACCTGGTGGCCCTGGAGCCCCGGGCTACCCTGGCCCGTGGCTACGCCATAGTGCGCAGGCAGGGCGGGCCGGTGGTGACGGGCATCGAGCAGGTGGCCCCGGGCGACCGTCTGGAGGTGCAGGTGGCCAGGGGCCGCTTTCCGGCCGAGGTGTCAAGACAGTATGGCTTCTGAGGAAGAGCCCTCCTTCGAGGAGCTGTACCGTCGCCTGGAGGAGGTGGTGGCCAGGCTGGAAGCGGGCGGCCTGGGGCTGGAGGAGGCCATCGCCCTCTACGAGGAGGGGATGCGCCTGGCCCGCCGCTGCCAGGAGATGCTGGACAGCGCCAGGCTGCGCATAACCACCCTGCGGCAGGAGCTGGCCCCCCGCTTCGGCGAGGGGCTGGCCCCTTCCGCCCTGGAGGAATATCCTAACGGTGAGGAGCTGTCCCTGGGCTGATGGCTACTCGCACCCTGCGGCTGGACCTGCACACCCACACCTACTACTCGCCGGACGCCCTCACCTCCCCTGGCAAGTTCGTGATGGCCTGCCTGCAGCGAGGGATAAACTGCGTGGCCATCACCGACCACAATACCATCGCCGGGGCCAGGCTCATGGAGCGCCTCTGTCCGTTCCCCGTCATCATCGGCGAGGAGATCAAGACGGACGCGGGCGACATCGTGGGCCTCTTCCTCCGCGAAGAGGTGCCGCCGGGCCTCCCCCTGGAGGAGGCGGTGGCCCGGGTGAAGGCCCAGGGCGGGCTGGTGATGGTGCCGCATCCCTTCGACCGCTTCCGCAACAGCCTGGGGGAGGAAGGGCTGAGGCGCATCCTTCCCGCCGTGGACGTCATAGAGACCTTCAATGCCCGCAACATGACGCCAGGAGCGGACGAGCAGGCCCGCCACTTCGCCGCTCTGCAGGGGATACCGGGCGTGGCGGTGAGCGATGCCCACTCCCCCGGCGAGCTGGGGCGCGCCTGTATCGAGCTGCCCGCCTTCGACGGCCCCCAGAGCTTCCTGGAGGCGCTGGCGGAGGCCCGGCTGGTGGAGCGGCGGGCGCCGCCCCACGTCCACCTCTACAGCCGCTGGGCCGCCCTGCGCCGACGCGTCTTCGGCTGGCGACCGGCCAAGGTGTGAGACGTGCTGAGGATCGGCTGGTTCTCCACGGCCCGCGGCCAGACCTCCCGCAAGCTGCTGACGGCGGTGCAGGAGGCCATAGATCGCGGCTACATCCAGGGTCGCATCGTCGTAGTCTTCTGCAACCGCGAGCCCGGAGAGGACGCCAACACCGACGAGTTCCTGCGTCTCGTCCAGGCCTACGGCATCCCCCTGGTCACCTTCTCTTACCGGCGCTTTCGCCAGCAGCGGGGCCTCCCGCCCGTCAGGCAGGGGGAGCCCCTGCCCCCCTGGCGCCGCGACTACGACCGCGAAGTCATCCGCCTCCTCAGACCCTACGCCTTCGACATCGCCGTCCTGGCCGGCTACATGCTGGTGGCCAGCGATGTCATGTGTCAGGAATACGACCTGCTGAACCTCCACCCGGCGCCGCCGGGCGGCCCCAAGGGCATCTGGCAGGAGGTCATCTGGCAGCTCATCGAGGCGCGGGCCGAGCGCTCCGGCGTCATGATGCACCTGGCCACGCCGGAGGTGGACGAGGGGCCGCCGGTCACCTACTGCCTCTACTCCCTGCGCGGCCCCGATTTCGACCCTCTGTGGCAGCAGATGGAGGGACGCTCCCTGGCCGAAGTCCGGGCCACCGAGGGAGAGGAGAACCCTCTCTTCCTCCAGATACGGCGCCACGGCGTGGCCCGGGAGGTGCCCCTGGTGGTGGAGACGGTGCGCGCCCTGGCCGAGGGCCGGGTGGCCGTCCGAGAGAAGCGGGTGGTGGACGCCCGGGGACGCCCCATCCCGGGCCTCGACCTGACCGAGGAGATCGAGAGGCTGGTGGCGGCCTCCCGGGAGGCTGGCCCGGGCGAACGCTGAGGAGGAGATGACCATGCTCTGCCCCTACTGCCGGGCCGACTGTTCGCCGGAGGACAACTACTGCCATAACTGCGGCTCCACCCTGGGAGCGCTACGACCGCTCCCGGTGGAGGAGGGGAGGAGCGCCCTGCCGGCGCCGTCGCTCCCCCTGGTGCCCGTCCTGGCCAGGGGGGCTGCCTACCTCGCCCTGGGTGTGCTGGGGCAGTGGCTGCTGCGCGCCCTGGCCCGGGCGGCCGTCCGTCAGGCGCTGCGGCCCCTGGCCCCCGCCATTCGCCGTCAGCCCCGGCGGGGCGAGCTGGCCGGGACGGAGGCCCTCCCTCCCCCCGTGGAGGTGAGCGAAGTCGTCATAGTGCGCCGCATATCCTGGTGGCGCCGCCGCCCGTGAGGGGCCTCTCCTGGTCCCTCGCCCGCTGCCCCTGCCCTCAGGAGGAGGGAGCACGGCCCCCGACGGCGGGGGCGGCCGGACCGTGGCCAGCCCCGGCCCCGCCGCCTCCCGTCCGATACGGGCTGACGCGGGGGCCGCTCAGTGCTTGAACCGCGGGATGACGTACCGCCCGAAGAGCTCCAGCTCCCTCTTCAGCTCGTAGCGGGAGAGGAGCCCCTGGTCAATGAGCCAGACGAACCACTCCGGGTTGACGTTCTCCTCCAGCGCCTCTACCCGGCGCAGGACATCGTCTACCGTGCCGGCGAAGGCGAAGTCGCACTCCACGGCCCGCTGGAAGGTGATCTCCTCCAGGGGGAGCAGCGCCTTGCCGAAGGGCCACTTCTCCTCGTCCTGGGGCAGGCGGAAGGCCTCGCCAAAGCCGAAGTAGAACCAGAAGTTACGGAAGCCCACCCCCAGGAGCCCCCGCATCGCCATGTCCTCGGGGTCGCCTACTTCCTTGAAGTAGACGGTCTTCAGGACGCCTATGCTCTCCCCCATGCGCAGCTTGCGGCCCGCCTTGGCCCCCTCGTCCACGTAGGCCTCGGCGAGCTGGCGGAGCTGCGGTGGATAGGGGGTCAGGATGGCAGGCGTTATGTTCTGGCGGGCCGTCCAGCGGATGGTGGCTTCCGAGATGGAGAAGGCCTGCCAGAGGGGCGGGTGCGGCTTCTGGTAAGGCTTGGGCACCACGAACATCTTCCTGACCCGCATCGTCTCGGGGTCCACTTCGCCCGGGGCGCCCAGCTCCAGCGTCCAGGGAGCGGGGGGCCACTCCGTCCCCTCGTCGTAGGGGTTGGGGTACTGGTAGAACTCACCCTTGAAGGAGAAGGGCTCGTCGCTCCAGGCCAGCTTCAGCACCTGGAAGACCTCCTCGAAGATGCGGCGGTTGCGAGCGTCCCTCTCCCCGGGCTCGTGGTGGGTGGACTGCACGCCGAAGAACTGGCCCGGCGCCATGTTGTTGTACCAGCGGTCCTGGTAGCCGCGGGCGAAGCCCACGAAGGTGCGCCCCTTGGTGAGCTGGTCCAGCCAGCCTATCTCCACCGCCAGCCGCAGCGGGTCCCAGGAGCCGAGGACGTAGCCGATGGGCCCCACCTTCAGGTGGTTGGTCTTCATGGCTACGTAGAGAAGCCACGAAGGGGTGCAGCCCATCTCCAGCCCCTCCGAGTGCAGATGGTGCTCCGGGAAGGCGATGGCGTCGAACCCCAGGTCCTCCGCCATCTGGGCCAGCTCCGTCACCTCGTCGATCATCATCTGGAAGCGCTCCGTGCGGGCGCTTATGGGCCTGAGGGCCTTCCGCTCCTCCAGCGAGGCCGCCGGCACCGTGGGCAGCGGAAACAGGACGAACTTCATCGCGCGAGACACCCCCTCCTGAGAGCTGCATCACCACCGCTCATCGCCGAGGCCTTGCTCCTCCCCATACCTCACCCCCCGGTGCCCGCAAATCTCTCTATATATAGGCAATATCCAGTTTCGGCGCTAGAAATGATAGTCGATGCGCCGGTCTTGTCAAGCACCGGGGCCCTCTCCGCGGCAGGGCTGCGGCCGGCCTCGCCCGTCGGACTTGACACAGCGGCTGAAGCGTCGAAAGAATTAACTGCTTCCTTCGCTGGCTGGCGAGCCCATGTCCAGGCTGCTCGGCGTCCTCCTGATGGCCGCCTGCATGGCGGCCCTCGTATCGCCGACCCCTTCGCTCTGGCCGGCAGCCGCCCAGTCCGGCTGGGTGGTCTTCCAGACGACCTCCGTCACCGCGGCAACCTCCTACCGGGTGAGGGTCTGCTTCGACTCCAGGGAAGTGGTAGCGGTGATGCTCAGGGTGGTCTTCTACGACGCTCCCGACGCCGCCGGCGACTCCCTGGTCGAGCAGACTATACCGGGCTTCCCTGAGGACGGGGCCGGCCACTGCTGGCAGGCCTCGGGGACCGTGACCGCCCCCTGCGGCTCACGGTCCGCCCGCTACGGCATCGCCTCGCTGACGGGGAGCGCCGGCGTCCTTTCCCTCCATCTGGAGGAGGAAGGGGCGACAGGCCAGCCCTGCGAACTGCCTACTCCCTCGCCCACCGTCTCCCCACCGGTGAGCGATGGCCCAGGACCCGCTCCCTCTCCTGCCCTCACCCCTGCCACCGCAGAGGAGCCTGTGGTCTTCCCTGATCTGGTCAACGGCGGCTTCGAGGAGGCTCGTCCCGACGGCACCCCCTATGGCTGGCGCAAGGTGGGCGGGACGCTGGCGAGGCAACCGGGGACGGCCCTGGACGGGGGCCACGCCGCCGTCCTGGTGAGCGATTCCCCCTCAACCAAGTGGGCCTACCAGACGGTGCGCGTCCGGGCGGGGACGAGTTACGAGCTGCGGGCCCACGTCCTCAAGGATGACCCGGGCGTGGAAGAGGTTTGGCTGAGCATATCCTGGTACACCAGCGAGGACGGAAGCGGGCAGGCCCTTTCCTCTCACGATTCCCCTCAACGTCTGGGTGAGGACGGGCCCGCCTTCCGGGCCCTCTCCACCGGCCCGGCGACAGCGCCCCCTGGCGCTCGCAGCGCCCGGCTGCGCCTGATGTTGCGGCCCCGCTCCGCCGCCACCGCCCGCGCCTACTTCGATGCCGTCAGCTTCCAGGAGGTAGCAGCGCCCCTCACCTCGCCCGGACGGGGGGAAACCGCGGGCGCTGGCCCCTCACAGGGGAGCGGGCAGCCCGCCCCCAGGGGAGGGGCGACGCCCACCGCGACGCCCTTGCAGGAGATATCGGGCATACAGATAGGGGCGACGCCGCTGGTCAACCAGCGTCCGCCGTCGCCGCCGCCAGCGGAGCGCGCCCCAGGCGGGCCGCCCTGGCCGCTGCTGGCGGGCCTGGGCGTCCTGGGCGGTCTCCTCCTGGCGCTGGCCTTTCTCGAGGCGTGGCGCTGGTGGAGGCGCTACTGGAACTCGTAGACGCCGCCGCCCTGGAAGGCCTGGAGGACGCGGCGGGCCACCACCATCTTGTGGACCTCGTCCGGCCCGTCGTAGATACGGCCCAGGCGCGCCTGGCGGTACATAAAGGAAAGGGGCGTGTCCTCCGTCACCCCCAGCGCCCCGTGCACCTGGACGGCGCGGTCGATCACTTTGTGCAGCACCTCGGCGCCGTAGTACTTGATGAGGGAGATCTCCAGGCGGGCGTCCTCGCCAGCGTCGATCTTGGCGGCGGCGTGCATGGTGAGGAGGCGGAAGGCCTGGATCTCCGCCGCCGAGTCGGCGATCATCCACTGGATGGCCTGCTTCTCCGCCAGGGGGCCGCCGAAGGCGTGGCGGGAGAGGGCCCGCTGGCACATGAGCTCGAAGGCCCGCTGGCACTGGCCCAGCCAGCGCATGCAGTGGTGGATGCGCCCCGGTCCCAGCCGCTTCTGGGCTATGAGGAAGCCGTCCCCTGGCTGGCCGAGCGTGTTGGTGACGGGGACGCGCACGTTGTCGTAGATGACCTCGTAGTGGTCGCTGTGCTCCTCCCCCATCACCGGTATGGGCCGGACGATCTTGAAGCCGGGGGTGCCGGCGGGGACGATGATCATGCTGGCGCGGCGGTGGCTGCTGGCGTTGGGGTCGGTCACGGCCATGACGATGGCGAAGGCGGCCCGTCCAGCGCCGCTGGTGAACCACTTGTGGCCGTTGATGACCCACTCGTCGCCGTCCCGCACCGCCCTGGTCCTGAGCAGGGTGGGGTCAGAGCCGGCGGTGTCCGGCTCCGTCATGGAGAAGCAGGAGTAGACCTCACCGTCCACCAGGGGCCGCAGGTACTTCTCCTTCTGCTCCTCGGTCCCGAAGAGCCAGAGGATCTCGGCGTTGCCGGCGTCGGGCGCCTGGCAGCCGAAGGCGAAAGGGGCCCAGTAGCTGCGCCCCAGGATCTCGTTCATGAAGACATACTTGAAGAAGCCGATGCCCATCCCGCCGGCTTCCTTGGGCATGTGGGGCGCCCACATCCCCAGCGCCTTTACCTTCTTCTTGAGCTCCTTCATGAGCTCGTCGGCCTCGGGGCCACCCCGCTGGAAGAGGCGCTCGTTGGGGTAGATGTGCTCTTCCATGAAGGCACGCGTGCGGGCCCTCAGCTCCTTTATCTCCGGCGTCATCATCAGGGTGAAGCTAGTGGTGGTCATCTCTCCGCCTCCTGCGCTTCGTGACACGCGCTGGCTCCAAATTAGCCCTACAGGGGAGGAGGTGTCAACCGGCGTGTCGCAAAGGGGGTGAGGGCCGTAAAATAGGCTGGAAGATGGCGGAGGCCAGGACGAGGGCCGGCGAAGGCAGGGGCCCCGGGCAGGAGCGGGGCCTCCTCATCGCCATCGATGGCCCCACCGCCTCCGGCAAGACGACGGTGGGGCAGGCGGTGGCGCGCCGCCTGGGCTACTACTTTCTGGACACGGGAAGCATGTACCGCGCCCTCACCTGGCTCGCCCTGCGGCGCGGCCTCGACCCCGACGACGCCGGAGCCCTGGCGGCCCTGGCCCGCACCGTGCACATGCGGCTGGGGCCCGCGCCGCCCGGCTCCGCCAGCGTCTCCTCCATCCTGGTGGAGGGGGAGGACGCCACCCCCCACCTGCGACGTCCCGAGGTGGAGCAGGCAGTCTCCCTGGTATCCAGGGTGCCGGCAGTGCGGGAGGAGATGGTGCGCCTGCAACGCGAGCTGGCCCGGGAGGGGGGCGTGGTGGTGGCGGGGCGCGATATAGGCACCGTAGTCCTGCCGGGGGCGCAGGTGAAGGTGTTCCTCACCGCCTCGCTGGAGGAACGAGCGCGTCGCCGCTACCGTGAGCTGCGGGCCCAGGGCTGGCGGGGCAGCCTAGAGCAGGTGAAGCGAGACGTCCAGCGCCGGGACGAGATCGATTCCACCCGGGAGGTCTCGCCCCTCCGCCCCGCCCCGGACGCCATCGTCCTGGACACGGAAGGGCTCTCCATCGAGCAGGTAGTGGAACAGGTGGTGCAGCTTGCTCAGAAACGGGGTTCCTGACCCCATAGTGGCCCTGTGGTACTGGGCCAACATCGGTAGCTGGGCCCAGATACTGGTAGCCATCAACGTGCGGGTGGAGGTGGTGGGAAGGGAGAATGTGCCCCGCAGCGGCCCCCTCATACTGGCCTGCAACCACATAAGCGTGGCCGACCCGCCCATCATCACCGTCAAGACGCCGCGGCGCATAGCCTGGATGGCCAAGAAGGAGCTTTTCGATGTCCCGGTAATCGGCCTGGCCTACTATCTGTATGGCTGTCTCCCCGTCCGGCGCTTCGAGGCGGACCTGCAGGCGCTCCGACGGGCTCGCCAGGCCCTACGCCGCGGTATGGCCCTGGGTATGTTCCCGGAGGGCACCCGCAGCGGGCGGCCGGGCATGAACCGGGCCTACCCGGGGACGGCCCTCATCGCCCTGCAGACGGGGGCGCCCGTCCTCCCCGTTGGCATCATGGGGACGGAGGCCATACGGCTGCCCCGCAGCTTCTTCAACTGGGCGCGGGTAGAGCGTCCCCTGGTGCGGCTGGTCTACGGCCGGCCCTTCTCCCTGCCGCGACTGGAGAGGGTGAGGACGCCCCAGGTGGAGGAGGCGACGCAGGAGATAATGCGTCGCATAGCCGAGTTGCTAGACCCCCCTTACCGCGGCGTGTATGCTAGATTGTGCGAGATGGAGAGCGCCAACGACGCGAGGTGACCGTATGGAGATCATACTGGCCAGGGACATGGGCTTCTGCTGGGGTGTGCGCCGCGCCATAGAGATCATGGAGCGGGCGGCCCAGGAGAAGGGAGAGATCATAAGCCTGGGCCCCATCGCCCATAACCCCCTGGTCATGGCCAAGCTGGAGGAACGGGGCGTGCGCCTGGCCAACGGAGGGGAGATGCCCCAGGGGCGCCCCCTGGCCATCACCGCCCACGGCGCCGGACCCGAGGTCTACCAGCGGGCCCGCGAGCAGGGAGTGGAGATCATAGACACCACCTGTCCCATCGTCACCCGCTCCCAGCGCTGGGCCAAGCGCATGGTGGATCAGGGCTTCACCGTGGTCATCTTCGGCGACGCCAACCACCGCGAGGTGCGGGGCGTCCTGGCCTGGACGCAGGGGAAGGGCATCGCCGTCACCGATATCTCCGAGCTGCCGCCCCACCTCTCCCGCGTCGCCGTCATCTCTCAGACCACACAGAACCCGGACAAGTTCGCCGATTTCGTCTCTCGGCTCCTGAAGGAGCGGGTGGACGAGATCCACGAACTGCGCCTGGTCAACACCCTGTGCAACGTCACCTCCAGCCAGCAGGAGGCGGCGCGGGAGCTGGCGCGAGAGGTGGACGTGGTCATCGTCGTCGGGGGGCGGAGCAGCGCCAACACCCGCCACCTGGTGGAGGTCTGCCAGGAGGAGGGGGCCGAGACCTACCACATCGAGCGGGCGGAGGAGCTGGAGCCAGGCTGGCTCCAGGGACGCCAGCGGGTGGGGATCACTGCCGGCGCCTCCACGCCGGACTGGGCGGTGGAGGAAGTGGTGGCCCGCATCCGGGAGATGGCGGCCTCGGGCCTCATCCCTCAGGACTGACAGCCTACCGACGCGACCACGCCCTGTCTAGCGCGTTCTTTCCTTAGGGTCGAAGGCCCCGGAGGGCCTCCGTCATGTGCGGTATCATCGGCTACGTAGGGCAGCGCTCTGCTGCGCCCATAATACTGGACGGCCTTCAGCGCCTGGAGTACCGCGGCTACGATAGCGCCGGCCTGGCCGTCTTGGAGGGAGACGGCCGCGTCGCCGTCCACAAGCGGGCCGGCAAGCTGGCTGAGCTGGTCCAGGCCCTGGAAGGGTGCTGGCCTGAGGGTCGGGTGGGCATCGGCCACACCCGCTGGGCCACCCACGGCCGGCCCACCGACCAGAACGCCCACCCCCTGAGCGACTGCCAGGGCGATGTGCTGGTGGTCCACAACGGCATCATCGAGAACTACCGCGAGCTCAAGGAAGAGCTGCAGCGCCAGGGCCACCGCTTCTCCTCGGAGACCGATACGGAGATCATCGCCCACCTGGTGGAGGAGGGCCTGGCACGGGGAGAAGACCTGATGGAGGCGGTGCGGCGCGCCCTCTCCGCCCTGCAGGGCGCCAACGCAACGGTGGTCATGTGCCGCCGTCAGCCCGGGCGGCTGGTGGCGGCGCGGCTGGGCAACGCCGGCGGCGTCGTCATCGGCCTGGGGGAGGGAGAGGCATTCGTCGCCAGCGACCTCCCCGCTCTCCTCCCCCACACCCGTCGCGTCATCTTCCTGGCCGATGGCGAACTGGCCGAGGTGGGCCAGGATGGCGTCCGCCTCCGGACCCTGAGCGGCCAGCCCCTGGAGCGCCAGCCGACAACCGTCCCCTACGACCCCCTATCGGCGGCCAAGGGCTCCTACAAGCACTTCATGTTGAAGGAGATGATGGAGCAGCCGGAGTGTATCCTGGACACTCTGAGGGGCCGCGTTGACCTGGAGCTGGGCCAGGTCTCCCTGGAGGGCGTCTCCATACCCTCGCAGAGGCTGCGGCAGGTGCAGCGAGTGGTGCTCATCGGCATGGGGACGAGCCTCCACGCCGCCATGGTGGGGCGCCACTACATGGAGCGGCTGGCCGGCCTCCCCGCCGAGGCCGACAACGCCTCCGAGTTCCGCTACCGCGACCCCATAGTGGGGCCGGAGACGCTCCTGGTGGCCGTCACCCAGTCCGGGGAGACGGTGGATACCCTGGCCGGGATGGAGGAGGGGCGCCGCAAGGGCTGTCTCGTAGCCGCCGTGTGCAACGTCATCGGCAGTCAGGCGGCCCGCCTGGCCGATGCCGTGGTCTACACTCGCTGCGGACTGGAGATCGGCGTCTGCAGCACCAAGACCTTCACCGCCTCTCTGGTGGCCCTCTATCTGCTGGCCTGCTACCTGGGCCACCTGCGGGGGCGCCTTGGGCCAGAGGAGATGGGGCGCGCCCTGGAGGGGCTGGCCCGTCTCCCCTACCTGCTGGGGGAGCTGACCAAGCGCACCGGCGAATACGAGCGGCTGGCCCACCAGCTCTTTCGCTACGGCAACTTCCTCTACCTGGGCCGCGGCATCCAGTACCCCATAGCCATGGAGGGCGCCCTCAAACTCAAGGAGGTCTCCTACATCCACGCCGAGGGCTACCCGGCGGGGGAGATGAAGCACGGACCCATCGCCCTCATAGACCAGGAGATGCCGGTAGTGGCCATCGCCGTGCGGGACGAGCTGTACGAGAAGATGCGCTCCAATCTGGAGCAGGTGAAGGCACGGGAGGGCTCCCTCACCGTGGTGGCCAGCGAGGGGGACGAGGACGTCCGGGAGCTGGCGGACCACGTCATCTACGTCCCCCAGGCGCCCGGCCTCCTGATGCCTGTGCTGACGGCCGTCCCCCTGCAGTTCCTGGCCTACTACATCGCCGTGCGCCGGGGCTGCGACGTGGACCAGCCCCGCAACCTGGCCAAGACCGTCACCGTTGAATAGCTGACCTTCTAGCAGATAATTCTATCTCTGCATTAAAGTAAGTTCTATAGACTGCCGCCCTTTTCATTGACTGGACAGGGGGGCTTCTCAGCGACTATAATGGTCTCAACCCTGTCACCGGTAAGGAGGGGAGACTATGAGGCCGGTGGTATGGTTGGACCAGGTGGGTAAACAGGACGTGGGGCTGGTGGGCGGCAAGGGTGCCAACCTGGGCGAGCTGGTCAAGGCTGACATCCCCGTGCCACCAGCCTTCATCGTCACCTCTGAGGCCTTCTTCCACTTCCTCCGCCAGGCCAACCTCAGACCGAAGCTCCGCCGCCTGCTGCGCGACCTGGACGTCAACGACTCCGACCGCCTCTGGCAGGTGGCGACCAGAATCCAGGAGCTGATACGCTCCGCCCCCATCCCAGAGGAGATCGCTCAGGCCATCCGCGAGGCCTACCGCGCCCTGGGCGGCGGGCCGGTGGCCGTCCGCAGCTCCGCCACAGCGGAAGACCTCCCGGAGGCCTCCTTCGCCGGGCAGCAGTGCACCTTCCTGAACGTGGAGGGAGAGGAGGCCGTCCTGGAGGCCGTCCGCGGCTGCTGGGCCTCCCTGTTCGAGGCGCGGGCCATCTTCTACCGCGTCCAGCAGGGGTTCGACCACCTGAAGGTGGGCATAGCCGTGCCGGTGCAGCGCATGGTCCAGTCCGACCGCTCCGGCGTCATGTTCACCGTCGAGCCGGTGAAGGGGGACGCCGGGAAGATCTTAGTAGAGGCCGTATACGGGCTGGGCGAGGCTATCGTATCGGGGGCCATAACCCCCGATACTTATCTGGTGGACAAGGCCACCCTGCGCGTGCTGGACCGGCGCGTCGTCCGGCAGGTGAAGAAGCTGGCCCGCAACCCCTCCCCCGCCCCTGGCGAGGAGCCCAACGTCTGGGTGGACGTCCCCCTGGACGACCAGGACCAGCAGAAGCTGACGGACGCCGAGGTGCGCCACCTGGCTGCCCTGGGCCGCCGCATCGAGGAGCACTACGGCCACCCCCAGGACATCGAGTGGGCGGAGGAGGGCGGCCAGTTCTACATCGTCCAGACGCGGCCGGTGACCACCCTCCGGGGCGACGCCTTCGCCGAGGAGGAGGAAGGGCCGGAGGAGACGGCCCCCGTCCTGCTGGAGGGAGCGCCGGGGAGCCCCGGCGTCGCCGTGGGCACCGTGCGGGTGGCCCTGGAGCCCCGGGAGGCCATCGCCAAGGTGCGGGAGGGCGACATCCTGGTGACGGTGATGACCGCCCCGGACTGGGTGCCGGCCATGAAGCGGGCGGCCGCCATCGTCACCGAGCGGGGAGGCCGCACCTGCCACGCCGCCATCGTCAGCCGTGAGCTGGGCATCCCCCTGGTGATGGGGGTGGAGGGGGCCACGGAGCGGCTGCGGGACGGCCAGACCGTCACCGTGGACGGCCTGACGGGCCGCGTCTACCAGGGCCGCGCCGAGGCCCGCCTGGCCTGGTGGGCCAGGGAGCAGGAGCGCCGCGCCCAGGCCTCCCGCATCCGCACCCGCACCAAGATTTACGTCAACCTGGCCGACCCGGAGCTGGCGGAGCGGGTGGCCAGGCGCAACGTGGACGGCGTCGGCCTACTGAGGGCCGAGTTCATCATCGCCGAGCACATAGGCGTCCACCCCCGCCTCTGCCTGGAGGAGGGCCGCGCCGAGTGGTTCATCGAGCGGCTGGCCGACGGCCTCCGCCAGTTCACCCGCGCCTTCTACCCCAGGCCCGTCGTCTACCGCATGACCGACTTCAAGACCAACGAGTACCGCAACCTGAAGGGCGGCGAGCGCTACGAGCCCCAGGAAGAGAACCCCATGATAGGCTACCGCGGCGCCTCCCGCTACATACGGGAGCCGGAGGTCTTCCGTCTGGAGACGGAGGCCATCAAGCGGGTGCGCCAGGACTACAACAACCTCTGGGTCATGATCCCCTTCGTCAGGACGCCCCAGGAGCTGGCCCGCGTCAAGGCCCTCCTGGAGCAGGAGGGGCTCCGCCGCTCCCCCGACTTCAAGCTCTGGATGATGGCCGAAGTCCCCGCCAACGTCCTCATCCTGGACCGCTTCCTGGACGTGGGCATCGACGGCATCAGCATCGGCTCCAACGACCTGACCCAGCTCGTCCTGGGCATAGACCGGGACAGCTCCCTCCTGGCCAGCGAGTTCGACGAGCGGGACGAGGCGGTGATGGAGGCCCTGCGCCTCCTGGTCCAGGGCGCCTCCCGCCGCGGCGTCACCGTCTCCATCTGCGGCCAGGCTCCCAGCGACTACCCGGAGCTGGCCCGCCGCCTGGTGGAGTGGGGCATCACCTCCGTCTCCGTCAACCCGGACGCCATAGACCGCACGCGGGAGGTAGTGGCCCAGGCGGAGGCGGAGCTGGCCAGCCGCGCCGCCCCCGCCCGCCTCTGAGGGCGGCCCCCTCCCTAGCGTTCCCTCCGCCGCGTCGCACTCCCTCCCCCGCACGGGAATGAGAAGACGGGACGGGGCGGCTGCCGCCCCGTCCCCCATTCCACGGCGACGGGGGGTGATAGAGGGCGCGCTGGTAGACCCCTTCCTGCCCTGCCTGTCCTCTCAGTCAGGCCGACACTCAAGATTGAGGAGGGAGCGCTATGCGCAGACTGTGGTGGACTGGCCTGGCCGCGGCGGCTGCCCTGCTGGCGCTGGCCTTCGCTGGCGGGACCTCCCTGGCCGGCCTGGCCTTCGGTCCCTTCTCCTTCTTCGCCGCTGGCGGCGCCACCGTCGAGTGGACGAAGGAGGAGGCCCTCGATGGTCGCTTCTCCGTGAAGCTGGCCAACCCGCTCCCCACCGGCAGCGCCTACGCCGGCCTCTGGGTGGGGGGCATCGCCGGGACGCCCCTGTCGGACCTGAGGGAACTGGGCTTCTCCGTCAAGGGCTACATAGGGGCCGGGGCGCCCCGCTTCTCCCTGATCCTGGACGACGGCACGGTGCTCTGGCTCTCCGCCCTCTACTGCGATGACCCGGACGGCGGACCCGACTGGAAGACGGTGGACTTCGTGGGCGGCACCTGCACCATCTACGACTCCAGCGGCCACACCCATACTGGCTGGTCGGACGTGCTCGATCACCACGGCGGGGCCACCGTCAGCGCCCTCTTCCTGATACTGGACGAGGGCCCGGCCACCTCCTACGTGGACGACATCGTCATCGGCACCGAGGGGCTGCGCGTCCGCTACGGGGAGCCCCGGGACAACGGCGTCCCCCACCGCCAGGAGCCCTAGCTTCCACCGCCCGGAGACCCGGCGGGGGGGCGGCCGTGCCGCCCCCCCGCTGTAACGGACTGGTCCCTTTCTGCGTTATGTAGGGCAGATACGGTGGGCGGGGCCTCCCCCCGCCCGCCGCACCACGGGACGACGGGAGGTGACAGCCAGGCGCACCGTGAGGAGAGACGCACAGCACTAGAAGACTGCATTCTGCATTCATGATTCAGAGAGGACAGACACCCACAGGGCCCGATGAGGAGGGAGGAGAATGAAGAAGCGGCTACTGATAGCGCTGGTGGCGGGGGGCGCGGTCTTCGCCACCGTCTTCGGCGTCGCCGCCAGCCTGAACGTCACGTCCGACAACCTGGGCGCCGGCGGCACCGCGGTGACGTCCTGCGACGACGCCGTCCGCGCAACCTATACGACAAAGTATGTCGCAGGCCAAGGCTTCCTTGTGGACACGGTGATTGTTACTGGCGTTGACAATGCATGCGACGGCAAGAATATCACGGTACAACTGACAGGCACCAGCGGTAATGCTCTGGGAGACCCCGAGACCAGGACCATCCCTACCGACAACGCCAGCACCTCGGTCACCGTGGACTTCGGCGCCGGGAACGAGCAGAAGGCCTCGGACGTCACCGACGTGCACGTGGTGATCACGGGCTAGAGGCCGAGGACTGGTGAGCGCGGCGGGGCCGGGGGCGGGACGCCCCCTCCCCCGGACCCCCGCCGCCACGGGGTGACGCGGCATGACCAGGCCCGCCCTGGCCCTGCTCCTGGGCGCCCTCGCCTTCGCCCTGGTCTACGGCGCCGCCGCCAGCCTCGGCGTCGGCTCCGCCAGCCTGGGCGCCGGCGGCGCCGCCGTCCAGCGCTGCGATACCTCCTTCACCAGGACCATCGACCTGGGCGGCGGGGCCAACGCCGGCAACGTGGTGTCGGTGACCATCGGCGACGTGGCCAGCGACTGCAACGACGGCCAGATGAGCGTGGTCCTGACGGACGCCGCCAACAACAAGCTCAGCGAGGGAAGCGCCCCCGTCACCGGCAGCAGTGTCACCGTGAACGTGACGCCGGTGCCGGTGAGCAGCGTGAGGAACGTCCATGTGGTGGTCGTGGGCCCGTAGAGGAGCGGGGGGACGGCGGGGGCGCCGCCTCCTGGCCGGCGGCCTGCTCCTGGCCGCCCTGGCCGGCCTTCCCGTCCTGGCCTACCTGGGCCTGGCCCGCGCCCAGCCCCCCACCGACATCTCCTGCGACATCGACGGCGTCAACGTCTCCTACGACGTCGCCTTCCAGGAGACGCCGACGCCGCCGGGCTTCCGCGTCCAGCGGGTGACGCTGGAGGGGGTCTCCGCCACCTGCCAGGGCGCCGACGCCAGCGTCCGCCTCTACCAGGCCCAGCCGCCGGGGACGCCCATCGCCAGCGGCAGCGCCACCGTGAGCAACGGCGGCGGGGACGTCGCCGTGGACGTCTCGCCCGACCCCCTGGCCTCCGCCGTCAACTGGGTGGAGGTGGTCATCGCCGGGGGCACGGCGCCCCTGCCGCCGGAGTGCCAGGGGATCAAGGTGGACCGCACCTACAGCGGCACCGACGGCGACGACACCATCACGGGCTCCAACTTCAACGACCTGATGAGCGGCAACGCCGGCAACGACACCGTCTCCGGCGGCAACAACCGCGACTGCATCCTGGGCGGCGAGGGGAACGACAGCCTCTTCGGCGACAACGGCAACGACGTCCTCCTGGGCGGCGCGGGGCAGGACGAGCTCCGGGGCGGCAACGGCAACGACGTCCTCTACGGCGGCCCGGGGACGGACACCCTGGACGGCGGCCCGGGCAACGACACCTGCTACGGCACCGTGGCTACGGAGACCTTCAGGAGCTGCGAGACGCGGGTCAACGTCAGCGAGTGAGGAGCGAGGAAGGCGAGGGAGCATGAGGCGCTACGTCCTGGCGGCGCTGCTGATAGCGGCCACGGCCCTGGCGGCCGGCGGGGGCGCCGCCGCCCTCCTCCAGGTGACCTCCGCCCGGCTCACCACCCAGACCTTCACCGACGTGGTGGGCACCGCCACCCTCCGTCCCAATGCAGACCGTGACAGCAACATTGATAATGACTGGAACGATCAGGCAGGGAACCGCTGCAACAGGAATCAGGTCCAGTGTTATCTGTCCTTGCGGGACAACGACGACAGCACTTACATCACCACCGGCAACAATCCCAGCAACCGAAAGGCCGAGTTTGAACTGGACGATGCGCCGCCAGACGTCCCTGGCACGGGATCGCCGGTGGTGCTGGTCAAAGTCTCCTTCAAGGCGAAAAAAGTGGGCAGCGGGGCCAGAACACTGACCGCCACCGTGGAGCTGAAGTCCGGCACCACGACCATCGCCAGCGCTAGCTCCAACAATGTGCCAGCCAGCTTCACCACGATCGCCGGTAGTGAGACATCGGTGTCATTGACCAAGACACAGCTCAACAACTTGTATGTGGTGGTCACGGCCAATACTGCTGCTGGCGGTTCGGGAAATAACCAGCTACAAGTGAGCGAAGTCTGGGTGGATATCACCTACCTGAAGTGAGCGGATAGATGGAAGATACCACTTCTGCGTCCCGCGGAGCGCGGGACAGCCTGGATCTCGCCACACCCGCGGCGCGGCGGGTGTGGCCCGGCATAAGACGGCTCCTGGCCAGAGCGCGACCGCGTGCCGGTCGAGAACTTCTGGTGGAGCTGGCCGTCCTGGCCCTGGTGGCGGCCTGGTTCTTCCTCCTGCGTCCCCAGAACCTGGGCGGCCCCGTGGGCTACGTCATCGTCTCCGGGCAGAGCATGG
>DAOTWZ010000024.1:0-12832 GCA_034435615.1 Dehalococcoidia bacterium | reverse complement strand
AGACCAGCACCTGGAACCCCTGGCCGATGACGGGCAGGCTGGGATCGGCCAGGCGGGCGGCGTCCAGCAGGTAGGCGTCCTTGGCCATGATGACCAGTTGGCGGCCCAGCTCCCGGGCCAGGCGGTGAAAGATGACGAGCCGCTCCAGGTTGCGGGGGCCGAAATCGGCGATGATGAGGCCCCGGGCGTCCCGCATCAACTGCAGGGCGCGGGCGGCCACGTCTTCCTCGCTCACCGGAGAGGAGGCGTCGTCCCCCGCCCGCGTACCCTCGCACAGGAGGACGAGGGGCCGACGCCGGGCCGCCTCGCGCAGCGCCGCGGCGAAGGCGCGGCTGGTGGCGCCGGCCGTGCCGTGAAAGCGCAGGTCGCCCGTGTAGCCGATGGCCAGCCCACCTACCTCCACCAGGTAGCCAGCCGCCCCGGGTATGGAGTGATCCACGGGGAAGCAGCGGACGGTGAAGGGGCCGAGGCGCACCTCCCCCTGCGCTGGCCGCAGGGGGCGGGCCTCCAGACCGCGGGCGACCGGAGTATCCCGCCAGAAGCCGGCCACCGCCTCCGTCACCTCGCCGCCGAAGGCCAGGAAGGGGCGCTGACGGGCCGGCACACTGCGGTAATCGGCGGCCTTGAGAAGGCCGCTCTTGGCGTCCCGCTCTCTGGGGATGGCGTAGACCACCTCCTGCTCTATGTCGGTGCTGGTGGCGTCCTGGATGGCCTTCATCACCAGGGCGGACATGAGGGTGCTGCACACCGGTATGTCCTCCCTGAGGAAGGAGATGTAGCCAGCGTGGTCCAGGTGCCCGTGGGAGCAGAGGACGCCCCTGACCTCCAGGGGGCGCAGGTCATAGTAGGCGGTACGGCCGCGGTACTGCTCCCACAGGGCGTCCGGGCGGGCGGGGTCCGGGTGCATGTCCTGGCGATAGAGCCCCTCCAGGGGAGGCAGCAGCTCCATCTCCAGGAAGTCCAGCAGCCCGAAGGGGGAGCGCGGGTTCATGTACTCCTCGTAGAACTGGCCGCGCCAGCCGTAGGAGGTGCCGAAGTCCAGGAAGATGACCTGGCTATCCTCCTCTAGCATCACTTTGTTCCCCCCTACCTCCCCCACGCCCCCCAGAACGGCGAGCTTCACCATGACTATCGGCTACTAGCAGGGGTCTGCCCCAAATTATAGGGCGCGCCGGAGGGCGGGGCCGGCCCGGGACGGGCAGCCTTTCCACACCTTTCCCCCGGCGTGGGTGGGCTAGCCCAGTGGCGCCTGGAGGAGGGGCCAGAGGTCGGCCAGCGTCCGGGCGGAGGGATGGGCGCTGCGGTCAGGGGGGCCGCCCTGGCGGACCATGAGGACGGTGGCCAGCCCCAGGGAGCGGGCGGCGTCCAGGTTGACGGGATCATCGTCCACCAGGAGGGCCTGGTCGGGGGCAGCGCTCAGGCAGTCCAGGGCGACTTGCAGGATGGCCGCCTCCGGCTTGAGGGAGCCCACCTGCCAGGAGACCACCACCGCGTCCACCAGGCGGCCCAGCCCCAGGGCGTCTACGACGGCCGCCGCCTCCCGGGAGGAGTTGCTGACGATGGCCAGCCGGTAGCCGGCCTGACGCAGGCGCTGGAGCTGGGGGACCGTGTCCTCGTAGAGGTGGACGCCGCGGGCCCAGTTTTCGTATTCGTGGCGGGCCAGCTCCCGCAGCCTCTCGGGGGGGAGGGAGACGCCGCAGCCCCGCAGCACCTCCGCCAGGTCGCCCTCCAGGCCATCGTAGGCGCCTAGCATCCGCTCCCGGTGGGTACGACGCCACTGCTCCAGCATCAGGGCCTCGTCCACGCCCACCAGGCGGGCCAGCGCGGCGCGGCCGGCCCTGAGGGCCGGCCAGTCGGCCCAGACGAGGGTGCCATAGAGGTCCAGGAGAAGGGCGCGCAGGGAAGGGCCGTGCATGGGGGGCGCGGAGTCGCCGGAGGGAGCTCTCACAGGTGGCGGGCCGTGAGGCGGGCCAGCACCTCCTCCGCCTCGGCGACGATGCGCCGCACCACCTCCCCGGCCGACGGGACGTCACGGATGAGGCCCACCCCCTGGCCGGCGGGCATGGAGCCCACCTCCGTGATGCCCAGCTCCCGGGCGGAGCCATGCGTCCGCCGGCCGATGCGCATCCCTTGCAGGGGCATGGGGAGGGCCTCCTCGCCGCTCTGCTCCCACAGCTCGGTGAAGCGGTTGCGGATGACCCGGCAGGTCTTGCCGGTGTAGCCCTTGGTTATGATGACGTCCTCCGGGCCCACCTCCACCAGGCGGTCCTTATAGGCGCGGTGGCTCCTGGCCTCCTCCGTGGCAGCGAAGCGAGTGCCCAGCCAGACCCCCACGGCCCCCAGGGCCAGGGCAGCCACCAGGCCCCGGCCATCGGCTATGCCGCCGGCCGCCGCCACCGGCCGTGGCGCCACGGCGTCCACCACTTGAGGCAGCAGGGAGAGGGTGCCGATGCGCCCGGTGTGCCCGCCAGCGTCGTACCCCTGGGCGATGACGACGTCTACGCCGCCCCGGGCCACCCGGCAGGCCGCCCGCACCGTCCCCACCAGCGCCATCACCTTCATCCCCTGAGCGTGGGCATCGGGCACCAGCCAGGAGGGGTCGCCCAGGCCAGAGATGAACACGGGGACGCGCTCCTCCAGCACCACCTCCACCTGCTCCCGTATGAGACGCCCGCTCACCCGGGGGTGGGAGGCCTCCTCCTCGATGCCGTACTGGCGGCGCAGCTCCACCAGCCACTCCGGAGGCGGGGGCACGGAGGGCAGCTCCTCCTCCTCGCTGTCGCGGGGGACGTTCATGGGGAGGATCAGGTCCACGCCGAAGGGGCGGTCGGTGAGCTCCCGCACCTTGCGGATCTCCTGGCGTAGCTCTTCGCCGCTGAGGCCGGAGCCGCCG
This sequence comes from Dehalococcoidia bacterium, assembly GCA_034435615.1. Classification (GTDB taxonomy): domain Bacteria; phylum Chloroflexota; class Dehalococcoidia; order SM23-28-2; family HRBIN24; genus H17-190. The sequence goes on along the minus strand of DAOTWZ010000024.1, from coordinate 9,939 downwards.
ATGACGCCGAGCCCGCCGGCGTTGGAGACGGCGGCCGCCAGCTCGGCGCGGGCCACGTAGCCCATCCCCGCCTGCATGACCGGGTACTGAATGCGCAGCAAGTCGCACAGCTCCGTGCGCAGACTGACCATGTTCCCCTCCTGCCCACCCGCCTTGGCCCGCTGGAGGGCCAGGTCATGTGGCGTCACCGTTATAGTATGGGTAGCGCACAGGGGTCAAGCGGCACGAGGCTGACATGCTGGGCATCTTCTCCTGCCCCAGGCCGGTCATCGGCATGGTGCACCTGTTGCCCCTGCCCGGCTCCCCCCGCTGGGGCGGCGACCTGAGGGCGGTGCGGGAGCGCGCCCTGGCCGACGCCCGCGCCCTGGCGGAGGGAGGGGTGGACGGCCTCTTGGTGGAAAACTTCGGCGACGCCCCCTTCCTGAAGGGGCCGGTGGGGCCGGAGACGGTGGCCGCCATGGCCCTCCTGGTCCAGGCCGTGGCCGATGCCGTCCCCTTGCCGGTGGGCGTCAACGTCCTCCGCAACGATGCCCGGGCCGCCCTGGCCATCGCCTGCCTGACCGGCGCCCGCTTCGTCCGCGTCAACGTCCACACGGGCGTCATGCTCACAGACCAGGGCCTCATCGAGGGGGCGGCCGCCGAGTCCCTGCGCTACCGCCGATGGCTGGGCGCCGAACGAGTGAAGCTCCTGGCCGACGTCCTGGTCAAGCACGGGGCACCCCTGGCCCCCCAGACGCCGGAGGCCGCCGCCCGCGACGCCGCCCAGCGAGGACTGGCCGATGCCCTCATCGTCAGCGGGGCCGCCACCGGGCTTCCCCCGGAGCGGGAGACGCTGCTACGGGTCAGGGAGGCCGTCGCCGTGCCCGTCCTGGTGGGCAGCGGTCTGACACCGGACAACGTCCAGGAGCTCCTGACCGTGGCCGATGGCGCCATCGTCGGCACCAGCCTCAAGCGAGAGGGGCGGGTGGAGGAGGCGGTGGACGCCCGGCGGGTGGCCCGTCTCATGGAGCGTGTGCGCTCCCTGCGCCCCCTCGGCACGGCCTGAGGGGGACTCGCTCTCTACAGGAAGGCGGCGACGACGCTGATGAGGAGCGCCAGGGCCACCGCTGTGCCCAGCCTCAGCGCTCTCCGCCACGTCACTCCCTCATACCTCCTCTCGCCAGGCGACCGCAATACCGGAACGCCCGGCGCGGGGGAGGCATTACCGCCTCAGGGGGCGGTGGCGGTGACGATGAACTGGGGCAGAGCCAGCAGGTACTCCCGCCGCTCCAGGGCCGCGTCCACCTCCTGGAGGAGGCGCCGGGCCTCCGCCTGGGGCAGGCCGCCGGCCAGGGCGTAGTCCACCAGGTTGCGGACGACGGAGCGCATCTGCCCCTCCGTGTCCGTGTAGGCGATGACCCGCACCTTCACCTGGGCGAAGCCAGCGCGACGAGCGGCGCCGTAGAGATGGCGGCCGGCGTGGCCGTCCTTGAAAGCGTGGCGGGCGTGGGCCAAGAGCCGCTCCAGCCGCTCCGGCCCCAGGGGCTCCAGCACCACCAGCCCCCAGTCTGAGTCGATGAGGCGGGCGACCCCGCCCGGTCGCAGGAGGCGACGGAACTCCCGCAGGGTGTCGTCCAGGGAGGGCACGTATTCCAGGACGTTCTTGCAGAAGATGCGGTCCAGGCTGGCGTCGGCCAGAGGGAGGGAGGAGTCGCCGGCCTGGAGCCACTGCAGGCGCTCCGTCAGGCCCAGCTCGGCGGCGTGCTGCTGGGCCAGGGAGAGAAAGTCCCGGTTCAGGTCACAGCCGATGACCCTCCCGCTGGGGCCGACGCGTCGGGCCAGCTCCAGCGTAGTCCAGCCAGGGCCGCAGCCGTAGTCCAGCAGGCGCTGTCCCTCCTCTATGGGGAAGCCGTCCAGCAGCATGGCCATCTGGGGACGCCACTGGAAGAGGGAATCGTAGTCCCGCAGACGCTCGGGGCTGATCTCCAGCCAGTGCCAGCGGTAGAACTCCATCTCGTCCTCCCTGGCGAGCTCTCGGCCGTATTCTAGCGCCTCCCCGGCCGCGGCGGCAGCGCGGGCCCGGCTCACAGCCAGCCGCGATGGCGGAAGAAGGCCAGAGCGGCCAGCCCGGAGGCTATCATGAAGGCTACCACCGCCGGGAAGCCCCAGGAGCTGTCGAAGGAGGGCCAGACCCGCTGGCTGAAGTTCATGCCGTAGACGCCGGCCAGCAGCGTCAGGGGGAGGAAGATGGTGGCGATGGCCGTCAGCACCCGCATCACCTCGTTGAGGCGGTTGGAGACGGCGGAGAGATAGGTGTTGAGGACGCCCTCCATGATGTCCCGCAGCGACTCCAGTAGCTGCTCCGTGCGCACCAGATGGTCGTAGATGTCGCGGAAGTAGAGGGCCAGCTCGGGCCGCACCAGCTCCGGAAACTCGTGGCGGGAGAGGCGGGCCATCACCTCCAGCTCGGGGAGGATGACGCGGCGGAGGCGGACGGCGCTGCGACGCAGGTGCAGTATCTGGTCAAGGACGCGGCCCTGACGGCCCGCCAGCACCTCCTCCTCCAGGGACTCCAAGTCGTCCTCGAGGCCCGCCAGGTAAGGGAGATAGGCGTCCACCAGGGCGTCCAGGACGGCGTGGAGGAGGCCGTCCGCCCCGCCGGGCCGGAGAGCGTCCTCCTGCAGGCGTCCTCGCACCTCGTCCAGGAGGGAGAGCTCTTCATGGTGGCAGGTGACCAGGTAGCGGCCGCCCAGGTAGAGGCCCATCTCGCCCTGCCTGGCCTCCTGATGGGAAGGGCGATGCTCCAGGGCGTGGAAGATGATGAACAGGTAGGAGTCGTGCTCCTCCAGCTTGGGCGGGTTGGGCTCCGGGCTCAGGCAGTCCTCCACGGTCAGGTGGTGGAAGCGAAAGGTCTCCTCCAGGACGAGGCGGGCCTCCGCCTCGTCCGTGAGGAGGAGGTCGGCCCAGAAGTAACCGCCGGGCGCCTCGAGGGCCTCCCGCAGCCCCTCCACGCCCGCTAGCTGACGGGGCGGGCCTTCCTGGTCGGGAAAGTAGAGGACAGTGAGCATGGCCCCGCCCGTCATTGTAACCCCGGCGGGGATGGCCTCCCAGGGAACGGTTGACAGCGGTGGCGGCGCCGGCGCATAATTGTCAGTAGTCCTGACATTATTCGAGGGAGGTGGCACCATGGACCAGAGCACGGAGATCCCCGGCTACGACTACGGCCGCGTCGGCCCCTCGCCCCTCGGCCTGGAGGAGCTGGAGCGCCTCAAGCAGACGGTCCTCTTCACCGAGGAGGACGAGCGTTACCTGCGCCTGGCCGGCGAGGTGCTGGCGGACCAGGTAGAGGAGCTGCTGGACGTCTGGTACGGCTTCGTGGGCTCCCATCCCTTCCTCCTCCACTACTTCAGCGGGCCCGACGGCAACCCGGACGCCCGCTACCTGGAGGCGGTGCGGAAGCGCTTCGGCCAGTGGGTGCGGGACGTCTGCCAGCGCCCCTATGACCGGACCTGGCTGGACTACCAGCACGAGATAGGCCTCCGGCACCACCGCTCCAAGAAGAACCGGACGGACGGCGTCCAGTCCGTCCCCCACATCCCCATGCGCTACCTGGTGGGCTTCATCTACCCCATAACCGCCACCGTCCGCCCCTTCCTGGAGCGCAAGGGCCACAGCGCCCAGGATGTGGAAAAGATGTTCCATGCTTGGTTCAAAGCGGTAGTCCTCCACGTCACCCTCTGGTGCTATCCTTACGTCAAGGAGGGCGACTTCTAGCCGCCAGCGCCGAGAGATGGAGCGTCCCCCGAGCGGCCCTGCCCCCTACGGCACCGACCACGGCGACCTGGACGGCAAGATCGTGGCGGCGCTGGAGCGCGTGGCCCAGAGCCTGCGCGTTCTCCTCTGGCATGAGGCCCGCGAGCACGACCTGACGCCCCTTCAGCTCCAGGTCCTCGTCTACCTCCTGGGACACGACGGCGAGCAGGCCTGGGCCAGCCACCTGGCGAGGGAGTTCGGCGTCACCCGTGCCACCATCAGCGAGTCCATCGCCGCCCTCCTGGAGAAGGGTATGCTGGAGCGCTCCCGGGGCCGCGGGCGCCGGGGGCGCGCCCTCTTCCTCCAGCTCACCCCCCTGGGCGTCCAGGTGGCCAGCAAGGCCGCCCGCTGGGGGGAGGCCGTTCAGCGCAGCCTGGCCGACCTCTCCCGCGAGGAGCGGACGGCCGTCCTCCTGTTCCTGATGCGCCTCATCGCTGCCCTCCAGCGGGCGGGCATCGTGACCGTTGCCCGCATGTGCATCACCTGCCGTTTCTTCCGGCCCGACCACGACCCCGCCGGGCCGCAGCCCCACTACTGCGACCTGCTCCGGCAGCCCCTGGCGCCTGAAGCGCTGCGGGTGGACTGCCCGGAGCACAGCCCCCTGGCCCCTTCGTGATAAACTGAAGTCAGGATGGCTCCCGCCGAGGGGCGACTGGTCAGGATCGCCACCGCCCGTGACGAGATCGAGCTGGCCATCTGGCGCGATGTGCTGGCCAAGGAGGGGATAACCGTTTACGTCCGCAAGCGGGACCCCCTGGTAGTGATGGGGGTGGCCCCCACGCCGCCCTACAGCCTGGACCTCTACGTGCCGGCCAGCGATGCCCGCCGCGCCCGCTGGCTCCTGGGCCAGCCCCAGGCCCGGTGAGAGGATGGAGCTTCCCCTCTTCCCTCTCAACACTGTCCTCTTCCCCGGCGCCGTCATCCCCATCCACGTCTTCGAGGAGCGCTACAAGGTCATGATCGGCCGCTGTCTGGAGCGCAAGGAGCCCTTCGGCATCGTCCTGATACGCTCCGGCCGGGAGGTGGGCGGCCCCGCCGTCCCCTACGAGGTGGGAACCGTGGCCCGCATCGGCCGTGTGGAGCGGCTGGAGGACGGCCGTATGAACCTCCTCGTCCTGGGGGAGCGGCGCTTCCGCATCCGGGAGCTGCGCCAGACCCAGCCCTACCTGGTGGCCGAGGTGGAGCTCCTGCCCGAGGAGGACGGCCAGGAGGTGCAGGAGCTGGCCGATACGGTGGCCGCCCTGTTCAGCGAGTTCATGCGCCTGAGCCTCGCCGTCACCGGCCAGTGGGCCCGCACCGTGCGGCTGCCCAGCGGCCCCGCCGCCCTGGCCGATTTCGTGGCCCACCGGCTACCCATAGACCTGCGTCAGAAGCAGCGCCTCCTGGAGACCCTCTCCGCCCGCGCCCGGCTGGAGATGGAGGCACACGTCCTGAAGGAGAGCATACAGGAGCTGACCCGTCAGGTGGCGGCCATGCGGGCCCAGCGCTGGGGAGGCTTCTGGGCCCTCAACTGAGCCCCGGTTGGCCCCGCAGGGCCCGCTGGATATCATCGAGGGGATGGAGGTGTGAGCGGTGCGCGTGGTGAACCGTCCGGTGAGCTGGTGGGGCTGGCACTGGACGCCCCCCGTACCCATGTCCATCGTGGAGATCGTGCGGGCGGGTAGCATGTCCGCCCGCCTGGCCGCCCTCCTCTGGGTAGGGATGGAGCGGGGCGCCTCCATCATCGTCGCCTCTGAGCCCCCCTCCGCCGGCAAGACCACCACCCTCACCGCCCTCCTGGCTTTCACCCCGCCGGACACCGTGGGCTACTTCACCCGGGGCGTCGGTGAGACCTTCGAGGTGCCGCGCCTCAGCCCCCATCACTCCACCTACCTGCTGGTGAACGAGCTGAGCGACCACATACCCGTCTACACCTGGGGCCCCTACGCCTGCCGCGTCTTCGAGCTGATGGCCCAGGGCTACTCCCTGGCCTCCACCATGCACGCCGATACGGTGGAGGAGGTCATAGGCCAGCTCGAGGGGGAGCTGGGGATACCACGGCCCCATCTGAGCCGCCTCACCTTCGTCCTGCCCCTCTACGTGGGCTACCGCGGACGCGCCGTCCGGCGGGTGAGGGAGCTGGCCTTCCTGGAGCCGGACGCCGCCGAGGGCTTCCGCCTCCACCGGCTGGCCCGCTGGCAGCAGGAGGACGACTCCTTCCTCCTCTTCCCGGAGGCGGAGGGGCGCCAGGCCCTGCAGGGCTGGGCCGGCCTCTCTCCAGCCGCCCTGGACGAGGAGCTGGACCGCCGGGAGGCCTTCCTCCTGGGGCTGATGGCCGACGGCACCACCAGCGTGGCAGCCGTGGCGGAGGCTATCGAGAGGTTCTACCGCTCACGGGGCCTCGCCCAGGAAGCGGACGAGGGCCCCCCGCCAGTCCGAGAGATCGGGGAAGACTAGGTCAGCGCCGGCCCGCAGCAGCTCTTCCTGACTGTATTCCCCCGTGGCCACCGCCACCGCTATGGCGTCGCAGGCCTTGGCCGCCTGGACGTCCAGGGGAGTGTCCCCTATGACCAGCACCCGCCGCGGCCGCTCCTCTCCCCCCAGACGGCGTATGGCCAGCGCCACCAGGGAGGGCCGGTCCTCCGCCTCGTCCCCGAAGGCGCCGTCGCTGAAGTAGCCGTCGAGCCGGTAGTGGGCCAGCTTGAGCTGGGCGCCCCGCCGCACGTTCCCGGTGGCCAGGCCGATGCGCACCCCCTCCCTCCCCCGCAGCGCCGTCAGCAGCTCAGGGATGCCCGGCAGCACCCGCCCCCGGACCAAGGGAAGGAACCGCTCCAGGTGACGCAGGTAGCTCTCCAGCAACCGCTCCAGCGTCTCCCTGCCGTCGGAGAGGCCGTGTTGACGCAGCATGTCCCGCAGGATGGCCGGGTCGGTCCGGCCGCTCACCGGGACGCCGTCCAGGCCGTTCCGGACGCCCAGCACCTCCAGGAAGGCGCTCTCCAGGGCGCGCCGGCCGGCGCCGCCCGTCCAGAGGAGCGTGTGGTCTATATCGAACAGAAGGAGGGTGCTCACCTCTCCTCCCGGTGCCGGCTGGCGGCCACTCCTCAGAGGGCAGCCGCAGAGGGCCTACTTCTCCAGAGGGAGGCCGGCCTTGGCCCAGGCCTCTGTGCCCCCCTCCAGGTTGTAGATGCGGGTGAAGCCGAAGGAGGCCGCTATCTCGCAGGCCAGGGCGCTGCGCTGGCCCACGGCGCAGGTGAAGATGATCTCCTTGTCCTTGGGCAGCTCGTCCTTGCGGCTGAAGACGGAGCCCACGGGGAGCAGCTTGGCGCCCGGGATGTGGCCCTGCTGGTACTCCCAGGGCTCCCGCACGTCCACTATCGCCACATCGTCCCGGGAGAGCATCTCCCGGGCCTCCTCCACCGTGATGCGCACAAAGGGCTCCTCCGGGTTCTTGATGGCCATCGGCCTTGCCTCCGCTCCGGTCTCTCTACCGTCCATTGTAGTATAAGATGACCCTCTTTTACGGGAAAACCTCGCCCTGGCCGGCAAATTGTCAGGGAGGGCGGCGTTGGCTATCATTAGGCCAGACCAGGGGAGGAGAAAGACGCCATGGCCGACGAGTCCGCTATCCGCGACCTGAAGGAGAAGATGCTACAGGAGCGGGCGCGGCTCCTCTCCCTCCTGCAGTCCCTCTCCGAGGAGGAGGCGGGCCGCTCCCCCAAGCCCGGCGAGTGGACGGTCAAGGAGCAGATGGCCCACCTGTGCGAGATGGAGACCGCCTACCGGGCCTGGGTGGAGCGGGCCCTGGTGGAGGAGAACCCCAACGTGGAGGGCATACGGGGCGAGCCAGTAGCCGTCCCCCTGGAGCGGGCCAACCAGGCCAGCAAGGAGGAGCTGCTGGCGGAGATGGTGCGCCAGCGGGAGAAGACCCTCCAGCTCATAGAGCGGCTACGCCCTGAAGACTACGACCGCACCGCCACCAGCCCCCTCTTCGGCACCCTCACCGTCCTGCAATGGCTCCGCTCCTACTACCGGCATGACCGCATGCACTACGACCAGATCCTGGGACAGGAGCCCACCTACCGCCCCCGCTACCTGAGCGGCCAGGAGCCAGACCAGCGGCGGCGCTCCTGATACAGCGCGGGCCTCTCTTGACGCCGCGAAATGGCGGTGATAACGTGACCCATAGCACTCTCAGGGCCAAGTAGCCCCGAAGGGACGCCGCACCGCCGAGCATGTCATCCCGTCGTGACCCTGAGAACCTCTGGCTGGCCCGCGTGCTGTGGGAGCTCGGGGCCATCCAGTTCGGCGATTTCACCCTGGGGCGCACCACCCTCCATTCCCCCGTCTACGTCAACCTGCGGCGTCTCACCAGCAACCCCAACGCCCTCCAGCGCACCGCCCGCGTCATGTGGGACATGGTCCGCATGCTCATGGGCATGGCCCGGCCGCCCATTCACCCCTTCCAGCGGGTCACCGGCATACCCTTCGGCGGGCTGCACCTGGCCCTGGCCTTCTCCCTGGTGAGCAAGGTGCCCCTGGTCTACATCCACCCCCCCAAGGGCCGGGACGCCACTGAGCCCTTCCTGGAGGGCGTCTACGAGCCCGGGGAGACCGTCCTCCTCATTGACGACCTGGTCACCAGCGGCACCAACATCATCGAGACGGCCGCCTGGCTCCACATCAACGCCGGCCTGCGGGTGCGGGACGCCCTGGTCCTGGTGGACCGGGGGGAGGGCGCCCGCCAGCGCCTGAAGCAGTTCGGTCTCAACCTCATCTCCGTCCTCACCCTTGAGCAGATCCTCAACTACCTGATGGTGAGCGGCAAGGTAGACGAGCACTGGTACCGCAAGAGCATCGAGTACATCGAACGGCGCCGCGCTGCCGGGGAAACGGTCTAGGGGTCGGGACGTCTTCAAAGATAGCCCACGCTGTCGCTAGAGGGGGTGGGAATCATGCTTCCCGGTGGGCTGCTCCTCCTGGCCTGTCTGACGGCCGCCTTTCTGCTGGCCTGCGCCGGTGGCGGCAGCGTCACCGCCCAGCGCCTGGACTGCACCCCCCTGCGAGACCTCACCAGCTACCGCTACACCCTGGACCTGCGGATGGAGCTGCCCGGTTCGGCCAGCCAGGCCCTCACTGGCGGCCCCTTCGCCGAGATGGCCCGCTCCCTCCTCTCCCTTCTGAGCGATACCCTTGTCCAGGGGGCCTACCAGGCGCCGGACCGCCACAGCCTGCTCGTCCGCGCCGGCGACCTCCAGTACGAGGTGCGCAGCATCGGCGACCGCACCTGGCGGCGGGAGGGCGAGGGCCCCTGGCAGGAAGGGGAGGACAGCGGCCCGTCCGGCCTCAGCGGTGTCCACCAGCACCTCCAGGGGCTGTGCGATTCCCTGGCCACCGAGATAGCCCCCCTCCTGGAGGAGCAGCGCGGGGAGCGGGAGACGGTCAACGGCATACCCGCCCGTCGCTACAGCTTCGACGAGGCGGACCTGCAGTCCATCGCCACCCCCAGCGACCTCGAGAACATCGAGAGCTTCACCGCTCGCCTCTGGCTGGCGGAGGAGGGCGCCTGGCCGGTGAAGCTGCAGGTGGAGGCGGCGGGCCGGGGGACGGACGGCCAGCCCGGGCGCCTGGAGCTCACCTTCCAGTTTAGCGACGTCAACAGCCCGGACGTGCGCATCGAGCCTCCCGCCCCTTAGGGGCGGCGCGCGGGCCTAGAGGAGGCGGCGCACCGGCTTGCGGCCCGGGCGCGGGTCGTAGTTGGCCTTGAACATCTCCAGCTTGTCGCGGGGGATCAGGTACTTGCCAGCGAAGAGAATGGCCGGCACCTTCTGCTGCTTGATGAGACGCCGCAGGCTCTGGGGGTGAATGCCCAACTCGCGGGCCGCCTCTATGAGGTCCAGGTAGTCGTCGAAGGGCTGGGCAGCCATCGCTCCTCTCCTACTCAGACGCTAAGACAGCTAATCTATTCTACCCCAGAGCGGGGGAGCGGCCAATAGGCGGCCGGCCCGGGACAAGAGGAGGCGGGGCCGCCCGGGGCGGCCCCGCCTCCTCCACTGCCGTGTCTTCCTAGCGCTTGAGGATGTGGATGGTGCAAGCGGAGCAGAGACCTATCACGTGCGCCAGCCCCACCTTCGCCCCAGGCACCTGCCGCTCCCCAGCCTGCTCCCGCAG
>DAOTWZ010000023.1:0-1791 GCA_034435615.1 Dehalococcoidia bacterium | reverse complement strand
GCCGTCTGCTCCAGCACCACGATGTCGCCGTCGTCCACCAGGGCGTCCACCATCGACCTGCCCCGCACCCGCAGGGCGAAGAGGTTCTCGCGGCCGCCCACCAGGTCAGAGGGGAGCTCCAGAAAGTCCTCCCAGCTGGGCGCCTCGTCCACCACCGGCACAGGCTCCCCGGCGGCGATGACCCCCACCAGCGGGACCAGCACCGTGTGACGGCGCCTCCTCCCTCCCGGCCACAGCAGCTCCAGTCCGCGGGCCACATCTGGGGTGCGCCGCAGGTAGCCCATCCTGGCCAGCGCCCGCAGATTGTAGTGGGCCACCGAGGTGGAGCTCAGTCCACAGCCCTCCTGGACCTCCCGCACGCTGGGCACATAGCCATGCTCGTCGATGAAGCGACGGATGAACTCCAGTACCTGCCTCTGGACAGCTGTCAGCCGCCGCCTCTCCCCCCCAGGAGCTGCGGCTTCAGCCGTGGGGGAGCTCCGCCACTTGTTGCCCTTCCCTCTCGTCTTCACCACCTCGCGATACCGGCTCTCCTGGAGGGCGCAGGACCTGGATGGAACGTCGATCGCGCTTCCACCCCCGGGCTCCATCATCCCCTTCTTCGCAGCACGCCTCATCTCGCAGTGACAGCGGCGGGGTGACACGCCGGGGCAGCTCTCAGGCGCCCGCCGCTTGCCTCTCCTCTCGGCCTTCCAGCCCTCCCATGAGGCGACGCCTGGTCATAGCGCGCCATGCTGCCGAGGGGACGGGCCCAGCGCTGGCGGCGGGAATGGCCATGGCGAGCTGGACCAGCTGGGCCAGCTCCGCCTGCCACTCCACGGGGTACTTGCCCAGGGCCTCTCTGAGGGCCTCCGGCCCTCGCCTCGCTGCCTCCAAGCACTCGGCCAGGGCATTGGCCATCTCGACCTCTTGCATCGGCTACCACTTCCTCCGGTCGGTCCCCTCTTTGTCTATGGAAGACGACCTTTCTTTATCTTACGTTTCCCGCCACCAGATATGGCCCACGTGAAACTTGCGCCATCCTCCCGCATCTCCTTATCTCGAGGAGAGGTAGATGGTGAGGGGGTCCCCTCTGGCCCTCGCTGTCGTCGCCACCCTGGTGGCCGCTGTCCTCTTGCTGGTGGGGGGCGCTGCCAGCCGCCCAGCCGGGGCCAGCCCGCCGCCCCCTAAGCCCTCGCCCCGGGTGGACGCCGACGGCGACCGCATCGTCGATGCCCTGGAGGAGCAGCTGCAGAAGGCCGGCGACAACGAGGCCGTCCCCGCCATCGTCGTCCTGGAGGGCGGCCTGGAGGGGGGCCGGCTCGCCAGGCTCCGCCAGCAAGCGGGCGACTTCCCCGTCTCCTTCCAGTTCCCTAGCGCCTCCGCCTTCGCCGCCAGGCTCACCAAGGGGCAGGCCCAGGCGCTGGCCAGGAGCGGCCTGGTGGCCTACATCGAGCCCGACCTGCCCATGACGGCCACCCTGGACACGGCCGCCTACTGGACGGGAGTTCAGCGGGCGCGCCAGGACTTCGGCCTCAGCGGCGCCGGCGTCAATATCGCCGTGCTGGACAGCGGCATCAACCCCAACCATCCGGACCTGGCCGCCAAGGTCGTCCACTGGCGGGACTTCATCACCGGCTCCAGCACGCCCCACGATGGCTGCAGCGTCCGGCATGGCACCCACGTCGCCTCCATCGCCGCCGGCACGGGGGCGGCCTCCCAGGGGCGCTACGCTGGCGTCGCCCCGGGGGCGGGGCTGGTGGTGCTCAAGGTGCTCACGGAGACGACGGTGAACGGCCAGAGCTTCTGCAG
>DAOTWZ010000022.1:0-12875 GCA_034435615.1 Dehalococcoidia bacterium | reverse complement strand
ATGGTCTCGGGGCGGTGGACGCGGATGTTCCACTGGGTGACCGCCTCGAAGATCTTGACCACGTCCACGAACTGGTGCGACTCCTTGTGGAGCCGCTCCAGTCCCGTCTGGCCGGTGATGGCCACCAGCGGGGCGAAGTCCAACTGGGCATCGGCGATGCCGGTGGTCAGGTTGGTGGCGCCCGGCCCCAGGGTGGCCAGGCAGACGCCGGCGCGGCCCGTCAGACGGCCGTAGGCGTCGGCCATGAAGGCGGCCCCCTGCTCGTGCCGGGTGACGATGAAGCGGATGGAGGAGCGGGAAAGGGCGTCCATGATCTCCAGCACCTCCTCCCCCGGCACGCCGAAGACGAAGCGGACGCCCTCGTTCTCCAGGCAGCGCACCAGGAGCTCGGCCGCTTTCATCTTACCCCCTTCCTCTGGCCTCTCCGCAGCCAGGGGCGGCCCCGCCCTACTCCGCCGGCGGTAGCTGCGGCCCGCGGGCCGGCCCCACCCAGACGGTCTGGACGTTGACGAACTCCCGTATGCCGAACTGGGAGAGCTCCCGGCCGTAGCCGCTGCGCTTGACCCCGCCGAAGGGGAGCCTGGGATCTGAGGCCACCATGCCGTTGATGAAGACGTTTCCGGCCTCTATCTCCCCGGCCAGGCGCTGGCCCCGCTCCACGTCCCGCGTCCACAGGCTGGCCCCCAGGCCGTAGTGGGAGCGGTTGGCCAGCTCAATGGCCTCCTCGGCGTTGCGGGCCCGCACCAGGGCTGCCACGGGGCCGAAGGTCTCCTCCCGGAAGGCCGGCATCTCGGGGGTGACGTCGGCCAGGACGGTGGGGGCGTAGAAGTAGCCTCGTCCCTCCAGGCGGTGGCCCCCCAGGAGGAGGCGGGCGCCCATGTCCAGGGAGCGCCGCACCTGGAGATCCAGCTCGTCCCGCAGGTCGCCGCGGGCCAGGGGGCCCACGTCGGTCTGGCGGTCCAGGGGGTCGCCTACCTTGAGGCTGGCCACCGCCTGCACGAAGAGCTCCTGGAAGCGCTCCGCCACCTCCTCTACGACGATGAAGCGCTTGGCGGCGATGCAGCTCTGGCCCGTGTTCTGGTTGCGGGCCCGCGCTCCTACTCGGGCCGCCTCCTCCAGGTCGGCGTCCTCCAGGACGATGAAGGGGTCGGAGCCGCCCAGCTCCAGGACCGTCTTCTTCAGGTGACGGCCGCTGGCCTCCGCCACCCGGGAGCCGGTGACGTCGCTCCCCGTGAGGGTCACCGCCCGCACCCGGTCATCGGCTATGATCCCCTCCACCAGGGCGGGGGAGATGAGGAGGGTCTGGAAGACGCCCGGGGGGAAGCCGGCCTCCCGGAAGACCTCCTCTATGGCCAGGGCGCACTGGGGGACGTTGGAGGCGTGCTTCAGCAGGGCCGTGTTGCCCGCCATCAGGGCGGGCGCGGCGAAGCGGAAGACCTGCCAGAGGGGGAAGTTCCAGGGCATGATGGCCAGCACTGGCCCCAGCGGGACGAACTGGACGTAGCTGCGGCTGGCGTTGCTCTCGATCTCCTCGGGCGTGAGGAAGCGCTCCGCCGTGTCGGCGAAGTAGTCGCAGTTCCAGGCGCACTTGAGCACCTCTGCCTCCGCCTCCACGATGGGCTTCCCCATCTCCAGGGTTATGAGACGGGCCAGCCGCTCCTTGTGCTGTCGCAGGTAGTCGGCCGCCCGGTGCATGAGGCGAGAGCGCTCCGCCATGGGGACCTTTCGCCAGTCGCGGAAGGCCGTGGTCGCCCTCTGCAGTGCCTCCTCCACTTGCTCCGGCGTGTGCTCCTCGAAGGTGGCCAAGACCTCTTCGGTGGCTGGGTTCACGGACCGAATGGCCATTCCTGAACGCCTCCCTTCCGGTACCTTCCTCCATTATACGGCCTATGGCTCGCCGGGCCTGGCTGCGCCGTTGGCCTATAATTGACTTGGCGAAAGGCCGCCGGGACGGACTACGGAGCGTGGCCGGAGCGTGAAGAAGATCCTGGTGGTGGACGACGAGCCCACCCTGGTGGCAGCCCTCCGCTACAACCTGGAGCGGGAGGGCTACCGGGTGGTGGACTGCGGCGATGGCGAGGCCGCCCTGGCCCTCGCCCGCAGCGAACGGCCGGACCTGGTGGTTCTGGACATCATGCTGCCGGGCCTGGACGGGCTGGAGGTGTGCCGACGCCTGCGTCGGGAGTCCAGCGTCCCCATCCTGATGCTCACCGCCAAGGGAGAGGAGGCGGACCGGGTGGTGGGGCTGGAGCTGGGCGCCGACGACTACGTCACCAAGCCGTTCAGCATGCGGGAGCTGGTGGCCAGGGTGCGGGCCCTCCTGCGCCGGGCGGAGGCCGCCCCGGGCGACGTCCTGGTCTCCGGCGACCTGCGCCTGGACCTGCGGCGCCGGGAGGCCACCAGGAAGGGCCAGGTGCTCCCCCTCAAGCCCAAAGAGCTGGACCTCCTGGCCTTTCTGATGCGCCACCGCGGCCGCGCCTTCAGCCGGGAGGAGATACTGGCCCAGGTCTGGGGATACGACTTCGCGGGGGACACCCGCACCGTGGATGTCCACGTCCACTGGCTGCGGGAAAAGATCGAGGACGAGCCCAGCAAGCCTACCCGCCTCATCACCCTTCGCGGCCTGGGCTACCGCTTCGAGGGCTGAAGGGGCGCATGGAGAGAGTCCCCCGCCCAGCGTCCGGAGCGGGGATGAGGTGACGGATGGTGTGGCCCCTGGCAGCCCTCTACCTCCTCTTGCTGGCGGGGCTGGCCACCGGACTGGTGCTCCTGGAGGGGGTGGGGGCCGTGGGCGTCCTCCTGGCGGTGGCCGGGCTGGCGGCGGCCCTCCTCATCGCCCTCGCCGCCCTCCGCTGGCGGACGGAGGGGCTGGCCCGGGCCATCTCCTCGCTGGCCCGCGGTGAGACGGCCCCCCTGCCCCAGGGGCCGGACAGCCTGGTCGATGCCCTCTCTGAGGCCGGGGAGACCCTGCGGCAGGCCCGTCGCCAGAGCGAGCTCTACCGCGCCGCCCTGGAGGCCAGCGCGGACGCCATCCTGGCCCTGGACGAGGAGGGAAGGGTCCGCTTCGCCAACGCCGCCGCCGCGACCGTCCTGGAGCGGCCGCGGGAGGAGCTGCTGGGACGGCCCCTCGCCTGGGCCCTGCCGGACGAGCGGGCCCTGGCCACCCTGCGGGCCGCCCGCCAGGAGGGGCGGCGGCGGTCGGCCACCCTGGAGAGGCCCCAGCGGCGCTACCTGCGCATGACGGTGACCCCCCTCAGCCGGGGGGACTGGGCCACCCTGGTGGCCCTCCAGGAGCTGACGGAGCTGAAGCGCACCGAGCAGGTGCGACGCGACTTCGTGGCCAACGTCTCCCACGAGCTGCGCACCCCCCTGGCCAGCCTCAAGGCCGCCATCGAGACCCTTCAGGAGGGCGCCCTGGCCGACCCGGCCGTCGCCCAGGACTTCCTGGCCCGCGCTGCCAGCGAGGTAGACCGCCTGGTCAGCCTGGTGGAGGAGCTGCTGGAGCTCTCCCAACTGGAGGCGGGCGTCCTGCCCCTCTCCCGCCGAACGGTAGACGCCGGCGAGCTCCTCCAGCGGGCCGTGGAGCGGATGCGCCCCCAGGCGGAGCGAAAGGGGCTGCGCCTCCTGGCCCGCGACGCCCCTGGCCTGCCCTCTCTCAACGCCGACGCCGAGCGCCTGGAGAGGGCCATCCTCAACCTGCTGGACAACGCCATCAAATTCACGCCCGCCGGGGGGACGGTGGAGGCCAGCGTTGCCCCCTGCCCCGAGGGCGTCTTGATAACGGTGCGGGACACCGGCCCTGGCATCGAGCGGGAAGACCTGCCCCGCATCTTCGAGCGCTTCTACAAGGCGGACCGCTCCCGTCAGAGCGGCGGCGCCGGCCTGGGGCTGGCCATCGCCAGGCACATAGTAGAGGCCCACGGCGGCCGCATCTGGGCGGATAGCCGGCCCGGCCACGGCACCACCTTCTCCATCCTCCTGCCCGCCGGGCCTTCGCCCGGCCCCTCTCCCTGAGGCCCCCGTCCTCCATGAGGGGGCGGTGGTATAAGCTAGACCGGGAGGGAGAGAATGGCGCCAGAGGAGCAGACCGCCGAGCCCCCCATAAGCAGCCAGGGCGACGTTTTCACTCGCCTCTATCGTCTGCGCGACCCCACCGCCACCGAGGTGATCCTGGTGCGCCACGGCGAGCCCACCCCCGCCGACCGCCAGGCCACCGTGTACGACCCTCCCCTCTCCGAACGGGGCCGCTGGCAGGCGCGCCGGCTGGCCGCCAGGCTGGCCCCTCTCCGTCTGGACGCCCTCTACAGCTCTCCCCTCAAGCGGGCCCTCCAGACAGCCCAGCCCCTGGCAGAGGCCACCGGCCTGGAGATACGGGAGGTGCCAGACCTGCGGGAGGTGGAGATGGACCTGGCCCGCCTGCGCTCCCTCTCCCAGCGCCTGGGCCGGGAGGCCCTCATAGAGGAGCTGGGGCGTCGCCTCCTGGCCACCCCCCGCTGGGATATGCTCCCCGGGTTCGAGCCCTCCCACCGCTTCCGCCATCGCGTCTTGCGGGCCATGCAAGAGATCGTCTCCCGCCACCCGGGGGGACGCGTCGTCGTCGTCTGCCACGGTGGCGTCATCAACATCTATCTGGGCCGAGTGCTGGGCATCCGTAGCCGGGACATCTTCTTCCTCCCCGAGTTCACCTCCCTCACCGTGGTGCGGGTGGCCGGGGAACGAGCGGTGGTCCAGACCGTGGGCGACTACGCCCACCTGGCCGCCGAAGGCGGCGAAATTTTTACCGCCCCTTAAAGGGCCTTAAAACCCTCTTAACAGCCGTCCCCTAACCTGGGCCTTGGAGAAAACAGAGCGATGAGGAGGTAGACCTTGACGAACACACCTCGCTACGACCGACAGCGCCGGGCCGCCCCCTGGGCCTGGGGGCTGGCCGCCGCCCTGGCCCTGCTGGCGGCCGCCTGCGGCGGCGCCGGTGGCGGTGCCGACGGGCTGTCGGGCCGCATCAACATAGACGGCTCCAGCACCGTCTTCCCCATCACCCAGGCCGTGGGCGAGGAGTTCATGCGAGAGCACGGAGGCGTCCAGGTCACCGTGGGGATCTCCGGCACCGGCGGGGGCTTCCAGAAGTTCTGCAACGGCGAGACCGATATATCCAACGCCTCCCGCCCCATCCGGCAGCCGGAGGTGCAGGCCTGCCAGCAGCGGGGCGTCCAGTTCATAGAGCTGCCTGTGGCCTTTGATGCCTTGACGGTGGTGGTCAATCCCCGGAACAATTTTGTAGACTGCATAACGGTGGAGGAGCTGAAGAGGATCTGGGAGCCGGCGGCCCAGGGCGTCATCACCCGCTGGAACCAGGTGCGCCCCGAGTGGCCGGACCGCCCCCTCCGCCTCTACGGCGCTGGCACCGACTCCGGCACCTTCGACTACTTCACCGAGGCAATCGTGGGCAAGGAAGATGCCAGCCGGGGCGACTACACCGCCAGCGAGGACGACAACGTGCTGGTCCAGGGCGTGGCCGGGGACGAGAACGCCCTGGGCTACTTCGGCCTCGCCTACTACGCCGAGAACAGCGACCGCCTCAAGGCCCTGGCCATCGACGCCGGGAACGGCCAGTGCGTGGAGCCCTCCCCGGAGACGGTCAACAACGGCACCTACCGCCCCCTCTCGCGGCCCCTCTTCATCTATGTCCGGCAGGACGCCGCCCAGCGGCCCGAGGTGCGGGCCTTCGTGGAGTTCTACCTGGAGAACGCCGGCGCCCTGGCGGAGGAGGTGGGCTACGTGGCCCTGCCGGACCGGGCCTACGAGCTGGCCATGGAGCGGTTCCAGCAGGGGAGGACGGGCAGCGTCTTCCAGGGCGTGGAGCCCGGCCTGCGCATCGAGGACGTGCTGGCCCGTGAGGGGTAGGGTGGCATGACGACAAGCCCCCCGCTCGCCGGCGCCCGGCGCGGGGCCTTCCTCCGCCGACGGCGAGGGAGGCTCCTGCGCCGGGCCCGGGAGCTGCCCATCCTGGCCTTCCTCTTCGGTTGTGCCGTGGTTTCCATCTTCACCACCGCTGGCATCGTCGTCGTCCTGGTGCAGGAGACGGTGGGCTTCTTCCGGGCGGTCTCCCTGTGGGAGTTCCTGACCGATACGCGCTGGACGCCTCTCTTCGTGGAGAAGCACTTCGGCATAGCTCCCCTCATCTCGGCCACCTTCCTCATCGCCGCCCTGGCGCTGGCGGTGGCGGTGCCCCTGGGGCTGGGCGCGGCCATCTACCTGAGCGAGTATGCCTCGGACCGAGTGCGCTCTCTGGTGAAGCCAGTGCTGGAGCTGCTGGCAGGCATACCCACCGTCGTCTACGGCTACTTCGCCATCAGCTTCATCGCCCCCGATGTGGTGCAGCGCCTCTTCGGTAGCGATACCGTCTTCAACGCCCTGAGCGCCAGCCTGGCCATGGCGCTGCTGCTGGTGCCTATGGTCTCCTCCCTGTCCGATGACGCCATGCGGGCGGTGCCCGGCTCCCTGCGGGAGGCCGCCTACGCCCTGGGCTCCAGCCGCTGGGAGGTGGCCACCAAGGTGGTGGTGCCGGCGGCCCTCTCTGGCATCGTGGCCGCCTGCCTCCTCACCTTCGCCCGGGCGGCGGGGGAGACGGTCATCGCCTACCTGGCGGCGGGCGGCCAGCCCAACCTGACCTGGAACCCTCTGGAGGGAATGCAGACCATGGCGGCCTATATCGCCCAGGTGAGCATAGGGGACACGCCCCGGGGGACGCTGGAGTACAAGACCATCTTCGCCGTGGGGCTGACCCTCTTCCTGGCCACCCTGCTGTTCAACGTGGCCAGCCAGTGGCTGCTGGCCCGCTTCCGGGAGGTCTACGAGTGAGCGTGACAGGGGCCCTGGCCCGGCCCGCCCAGTGGCGCCGCCGCTGGCTCTGGCGGAAGGGGATGGGCCTCCTGCTGCCCGCCCTGGTGCGGCTGGCTACCCTGGCCAGCGTGGCCGCTCTGGTGCTGCTGCTGGTGGTGGTGGCGCGGGACGGTCTGGGCCGCCTGAGCCCGGACTTCCTGACGGAGTACCCCTCTCGCTTCGCCAGCCGGGCGGGGTTCCGCTCCGCCTTCCTGGGCTCCCTGTGGGTGATGGGCTTCACCGCCCTCTTCTCCGTGCCGGTGGGCATAGGGGCGGCTATCTACCTGGAGGAGTTCGCCAGCCGCAACTGGTTCACCCGCATCATCGAGACCAACATCAACAATCTGGCAGGGGTGCCCTCCATCGTCTACGGCCTCCTGGGGCTGACTATCTTCGTGCGGGCGATGGCGCTGGGCCCCAGCATCCTGGCCGGCTCCCTGACGCTGGCGCTGCTGGTGCTGCCCATCATCATCGTGGCGGCGCGGGAGGGGCTGCGCTCCGTCCCCTACTCTATCCGGGAGGCGTCCCTGGCGCTGGGCGCCACCCGCTGGCAGACGGTATGGCACCAGGTGCTGCCGCCGGCCATGCCCACCATCCTGACGGGGGTCATCCTGGCCCTCTCGAGGGCCATCGGGGAGACGGCACCCCTCATAACCATCGGCGCCCTGGTCTTCATCGCCTTCGACCCGCGGGGTCCCATGGACTCCTTCACGGTGATGCCGCTCCAGATCTTCGAGTGGCTCTCCCGTCCCCAGGCCCGGTTCCATGAGGTGGCGGCGGCGGGCATCATCGTCCTCCTGCTGGTGCTGCTGGCCATGAACGCCGTGGCCATCGCCCTGAGGTACTGGTTCGAGAGGAGGCGGCTATGGTAGCGCCGGAGGAAGTAGGGCAAGGCCCCCTGGTGAAGCTGGAGGTGCCGGCGCCCCCGGCTGGCGTCGAACGCCGCCTGGAGGGGGAGGAGACGGCGCTGGAGGTGCGCCGCCTCAGCGCCTGGTACGGCTCCTTCCGGGCCATCAAGGACGTGAGCCTGCGGGTGCCCCGTCACCGCATCACCGCTATCATCGGCCCCTCCGGCTCCGGGAAGAGCACCCTGATACGTTGCTTCAACCGTATGCACGAGCTGGTGCCGGAGGCGCGGGTGGAGGGGGAGGTGATCTTCGAGGGGCAGGACATCTACGCCCCCGGCGTGGACCCGGTGGAGGTGCGCAGCCGCATAGGGATGGTCTTCCAGAAGCCCAACCCCTTCCCCAAGTCCATCTTCGAGAACGTGGCCTTCGGCCTGCGCATCAACGGCTTCCGGGGGAACGTGCGGGAGGCGGTGGAGCGGAGCCTGCGCCAGGCCGCCCTCTGGGACGAGGTGAAAGACAAGCTGCACCAGTCCGCCCTGAAGCTCTCCGGTGGCCAGCAGCAGCGGCTGTGCATCGCCCGCGCCATCGCCGTGGAGCCGGAGATCGTCCTCATGGACGAGCCCTGCTCCGCCCTGGACCCCGTGGCCACGCTGAAGATAGAGGACCTGATGCGGGAGCTGGCCCAGGAGTATACCATCGTCATCGTCACCCACAACATGCAACAGGCGGCCCGCGTCTCCGATTACACCGCCGTCCTGATGATGGACGAGGACCGGGCGGGCCACCTGGTGGAGTTCGGCCCCACCCGGGAGGTCTTCACCAACCCCAAGGACAAGCGGACAGAGGACTACATCACCGGGCGCTTCGGCTAGGCGGGGAGAGCATGGGCCAGAGGCGCGTCCTCTTCATCTGCACTCACAACGCCGCCCGCAGCCAGATGGCGGAAGCGCTGTTGCGCCACCTGAGCGGCGGCCGCTGGGAGGCCTACAGCGGCGGCACCGCCCCCACCCGTCTGCATCCCCTGGCCGTCCAGGCCCTGCGAGAGATAGGGATCGAGGCGGCCGGCCAGCAGGCCAAGTCCCTTGACATTTTCCAAGGAATGGAGTTTGACTATGTCGTCACCCTCTGTGACGAGGCGCGGGAGGAATGCCCTGCCTGGCCAGGGGCCGGCCGACAGCTCCATTGGGGCCTCCCCGATCCCGCAGCGGAGCCCGTGGAGGCGCAACCGGAGGCCTTCCGCCGTGTCCGGGACGAACTGAAGGAGCGCATAGGCCAGCTCCTGGCCCAGGAGGGCCCGGGAGGAGGCAACGGGGAGAGGAGGTCTGGACGCATGACCCGCACCCTGCTAGAGAAAGAGCTCCTGGAGATCCAGGAGGAGATGCTGGTCCTGGCCGACATGGTGGAGAGCGCCATAGAGCGCTCCATACGGGCCCTCAAGGAGCGGGACGCCGAGCTGGCCCGCCAGGTCATCGCCGATGACCTGCGGGTGAACCGCAAGCGCTACGAGATCGAGGAGCGCTGCCTGGAGATCATCGCTACCCAGCAGCCCATGGCCCGCGACCTACGGACCATCGTGGCCGTCCTCCACATCATCGTCGACCTGGAGCGCATGGGTGACCACGCCGAAGGGATCGCCAAGCTGGCCATCTGGCTGGCCGACGAGCCGCCCCTCAAGCCCTACATAGACATTCCCCGCATGGCGGAGATCGCCATCTCCATGCTGAAGGACGCCATAGAGGCCTTCCGTCGGCGGGACGCCGAGATGGCCCGCTCCATCTGCTCCCGGGACGACGAGGTGGACGCCCTCTATGACCAGGTCTACCGCGAGCTGCTCACCTTCATGCTCCAGGACCCCCGCACCATCCAGCGGGCCACCTGGCTCACCTGGGTGGCCCACAACCTGGAGCGCATCGCCGACCGCGCTACCAACGTCTGCGAGCGCGTCGTCTACCTGGTGGAAGGTAAGATAGAGGAGCTCAACGTCTCCAAGTACTAGCCCCCACTCCGGCCGCCGTCAGCACCACCCGTAGCTCTATCCCGTCCTGCGCGCCTTCCCTGGCCGTGCCGGGAAGAGAGGGGGACAGGCCCCGGGGCCCGTCCCCCTGCCGAGAAGGGGGGCGCTGGCCTCACGCCGTCACGCCGGTGGTGCTGGGTTGCTCGCTCCCGCTCTGGCTGCCGCTGCTGGAGGGCCGCGGGCACTGAGCGTTTACGATCTCATCGATGTTGTTCTGGAGCCGTTGCTTGAGCTGGTCGGCCTGTTGCTGGGTCAGCCGCCCCTGCTGGACGAGCTGACTGAGCTGCTGGTCCACCTGGGACAGCAGGCGAGACTTGAAGTCGTCAACGCTCATCCCCTTCTCCTGCGCCACCTGGGCCAGGCTCTTCCCCTGGCGCAGCTCCGCCCTCAGGTCGTCGGCGCTCATGCCCAGCACCTGGGCCGCTGAGTGGAGCACCACGCCGCGGGCCACCTTGACGCCCCACCGCCCCCTGCCCCAGCCCCAGGGGAACCCTGGCTCCGTCCGGGCGACGCGGTCCCGCAGCCGCTGCGCCTGCTCCTGGGTGATGCGGCCCTGCTGGAGGGCGTCGTCCACGGTGCCGTTGGCGGCGTCCCGCATGGCCTGGACCAGCTCGTCTCGGTCTATGCCCAGCCTTTGGGCCAGTCTGTCCAGGAAGGTCTGGGCAAAGGAGAAGCCCTGGCCCGAGTGCCCCTCGTCCTGGGCTGAGGCCACGGCTACGCCTCCCAGGGTAGCCAGCAGGAGGGCCGCCCCGGCCAGCGCCGCCAGATACCACCTGCGCATCCTCTCGGCCTCCTTTCTCCGTCGGTCTGCGACTCCTATGCTAAAGGGGACGGATTAATGCCCCGTGAAAGGAAGATTAGAAAACATTAAGATGGGTGCTCTAATCTGCCTTTAATCTCCGGGCGCTACAATGCCTTTGCGGTCATGCGCGTGCTGCTGGTGGAAGACGAGAGGCGGCTGGCCCAGGTGGTGCGGCGTGTCCTCGAGGAGGAGGGGCACGTGGTGGACCTGGCCTACGATGGCGAGGAGGGGCTGGCCCAGGCCCTGGAGGGGGATTATGACGTCATCGTCCTGGACATCCTGTT
Source organism: Dehalococcoidia bacterium (assembly GCA_034435615.1). GTDB lineage: Bacteria > Chloroflexota > Dehalococcoidia > SM23-28-2 > HRBIN24 > H17-190. The sequence goes on along the minus strand of DAOTWZ010000022.1, from coordinate 2,048 downwards.
GCCCAGGGTGGACGGTGTGGAGGTCTGCCGCGCCCTCAGGCGGAGCCACGTGGACACGCCCATCCTCATGCTGACGGCCCTGGACAGCGTGGAGGACCGGGTGCGGGGCCTGGACGCCGGCGCCGATGACTACCTCCCCAAGCCCTTCGCCTTCCAGGAGCTGCTGGCCCGCCTGCGGGCCCTGGGGCGCCGGCGCGTCCAGCCGCGGGAACCGGAGCGGCTCCAGGTAGGAGACCTGGTGCTGGACCTCCGGCGCCGGCGGGCGGAGAGGGGCGGCCGTCCCATCGAGCTCAGTCCCCGGGAGATGGCCCTTCTGGAGTTCCTGATGCGCAACGCCGGCCGGGTGGTGACACGCACCCAGATCCTGGACCACGTCTGGGGCTACGACTTCACCCCGGACTCCAACCTGGTGGACGTGTACATCGCCTATCTGCGCCGCAAGATAGACCGCGGCCACAGCCGCCCTCTCATCCGCACCGTCCGCGGCTATGGCTACGTCCTGGGGGACGAGTCCCCGGCCTCGGAAGGGGATGACCTCTGACCATGTTCTCCTCCGCCCGCTGGCGCCTCACCCTCTGGTTCGGGGCGACCATGGCCCTGGTCCTCCTCGTCCTGGGGGTCAGCATCTACCTCACCACCCGCCACCTCCTCCTCTCCAACCTGGACAACGACCTCCAGTCCCGCGCCACCCGTGAGATAGTCGTCCTGGCCGGCCGGCTGAGGGATATAGGCCGCTCCGGGGGTCCCGTGCAGGGGGTCCAGGTGGGGCCGGAGGAGGGTGCCGGGGGCTACGTCTACGCCCTCATAGGGCCGGATGGCCAGCCCCTGGCCTGGACGGCCAACGTCCAGCCCTCCATGCTGCCAGAGGCCGAGGCGGTGGAGCGGGCCCTGCGGGAAGGCCCCCTCCACGTCACCACCTCTTCCCGAGATGGGGAGCCGGTGCGCCTCTACCTGCGCCCCGTGACCGGGCCCCGCGGACAGGGGCTGGTGCTGGCCGTGGGCCGCAGCCAGGGGCCGGAGATGGCCGCCCTGCGCCGCCTCCTCAGCATCCTGGTCATCGGCGGGGGCGCTGGCGTGCTCCTGGCCCTGGGGGGCGGCTACTTCCTGGCCGGGCGGGCCCTGCGGCCCATCAGCGAGGCCATGGAGAGGCAACGCACCTTCGTGGCCGACGCCTCCCACGAGCTGCGCACCCCCCTTTCCCTCATCAGGGCCAGCGCCGAGCTGGTGCGTCGCCACCCCGAGGAGCCGGTGGGCGCTCACCTCCAGTCCCTGGACGACATCGTGGCCGAGAGCGACCGTCTAGGCCACCTGGTGGGCCAGCTACTGACCCTGGCCCGCGCTGATGCCGGCCGCCTCCAGCTCAAGCGGACGGAGGTGGACCTCACCGCCCTGGTCGCCGATGTGCTGCGCCAGCTCCGGCCCCGGGCCGAGGCCAGAGGCCTCCGTCTGGAGATGCAGGCCCCCGGCCCCCTGCCCGTGCAGGGGGACGCCGACCGCCTGCGAGAGGTGGCCCTCGTCCTACTGGACAACGCCCTCCGCTACAGCGACGACGGCGGCGCCGTGCGCCTCTTCCTCTCTCGGGACGGGAGGAGCGTCCGCCTGGCCGTCGCCGACGACGGCCCAGGCATCGACCCTCGAGACCTGCCCCACATCTTCGAGCGCTTCTACCGGGCGGATCGCGCCCGTAGCCGGGAGGACGGAGGCGCTGGCCTGGGGCTGGCCATAGCCAAGGCGCTGGTGGAGGCCCACGGCGGCCGCATCTGGGCGGAGAGCCGGCCCGGGCAGGGGGCGACCTTCGTGGTGGAGCTGCCCGCCAGTGGGTGAGGGAGGTCTGCCTTGACATGGCGGGCCAGTGGTGTAATGTAAATAATGGCCGAGGGGCCGAGGTGGTGGAATAGGCAGACACGCCGCCTTGAGGGGGCGGTGCCCGCAAGGGCGTGGGGGTTCAAATCCCCCCCTCGGCACCAGCGCCGGGAGCGGAAGTGGCGCAGCGGTAGCGCGCCTCCTTGCCAAGGAGGAGGTCGCGGGTTCGAATCCCGTCTTCCGCT
>DAOTWZ010000021.1:0-10628 GCA_034435615.1 Dehalococcoidia bacterium | reverse complement strand
GGCGGCCTGGAGAAGCGGGCCCACATCTCTTCGAACCCGAAGCGCATCTCCCACAGGTAGGTCTTCTGCCCCAGGGCTGCCCCCGTCTCCCGCCAGATCTGCATGGCCTTCTCGAGTTCTGCGCTCGGCATGGCTTCCCCCTTCAGGTTACCGATGCTGCTGCGGCAGTCCTCTCTCGGTCAGGGCAGGGCTCTCCTCCTCCGTTCCCCCTCCTTCGGTCGTCCTCCTCCCGGTGCCAGCCGCAGGGCGGCCGTCTCCGGCCCGGCACCGCTGCCCGGACGGGGCCGCTGGCGGAGGCCGCGAAGCGCTGCTGTCCCGCAGGCCCCGCATCGGCCCTTCGCCTGCGCCCCGGTCCCCCGGTTGCCCGTGGGCCTGGCGACTCTCACCCGCCCCGCGTTATGTCTCCCCTGGCGTGCGTATTATGGCACTTTTACCGGGATTCGTGGAGGGGGACGGGGCGCTCACCCCCCCATCCTCCCCCCAGGCAGCACCTCGCCGCCCCATCCCCCGTGCCTCCTAGTCCTTGAAGTTCTCGACGATGTGCTTGGCGAAGTACTCCAGCTGCCTCTCCACCTCGTCCCAGGGCATGATCCCCTGGTCTATGTACCAGCCCAGCCACTCCAGTTCGCCGTCGTTGCCGTAGATGGTGGCCAGGGCCTCCACCTCCCGCTTTACCTGGTCCGGGGTGCCGCACAGGGCGTACTTGGCCTTACGCATACGCTCCAGCGTCCACTCCTCGGGCGGTAGCGGGGTGTAGGTGGGGGTGCGGGGATACTTCTCGTCGTCTTCGGGGAAGCGGAAGGCCTCCCAGAAGCCGAAGCCAGAGAAGTAGACCTTGAAGCCGAAGTAGTTGGTCTGCTCCAGGAGTCGGACGGCCTCCTCCTCCGTCTCGCCGAAGTGGAAGGTGCGGAAGGCGCCCACCGACTCCCCCAGCTTCAGGCCGGGCCGCCCGTGCTCCGCCGCCACCGACTGGTAGACGCGGCAGAGGTTGGTGAAGTCCGGCGGATAGGAGACCAGTATCCAGGGGACGATGCCCATGCGGGCGGTGAAGCGGATGGTGGCCTCGCTCACGGAGAAGGGCTGGAAGAGGGGCGGGTGCGGCTCCTGGTAGGGCTTGGGCACCACGCAGATGCGGCGGATGACCCCTTCCTCGTCGATCTCGCCGGGGGCGCCGTACTTGCGGGTCCACTCCGCTGGCGGCCAGCGACGGATCCCCTCTTCATAGGGGAAGGGGACCTTGTAATAGGTGCCGTCATACTCCAGGGTCTCCTGGGTCCAGGCCCTCAGAATGATCTCGAAGACCTCTTCGTAGACCTTGCGGTTGTGGTTGTCTATGTAGGAGCCGTCCATGGGCGCGCCGGTGACGTGATACTGCTGGCCCAGGACGTTCACCCAGCGGTCCTGGTAGCCGCGGGCGAAGCCGGCGTAGAGGCGCCCCTTGGTGAGCTGGTCGAATACGGCCAACTCCTCGGCGCAGCGGATGGGGTCCCAGGACGGCAGGACGAGCCCCAGGGGGGCGAACTTGATGCGCTTGGTGCGGGCCGCCAGGTCGGTATACAGGAGGAGGGGCGCCACCGAGCATTCGTAGCCTTCCGAGTGGAAGTGGTGCTCCGTGGTAGCGAAGACATCGATGCCGATCTCGTCGGCTATGGTGACGAGCTTGCGCAGCTCCTCCAGCATCTGCTGGTAACGTTCCGTGTTGCGGCCGATGGGGCGGAGCCGCTCCCTCTCCTCGAGCGTGCCGGGCACCGTGGGGAGGGCCAGGATCAGAAACTTCATTCCATCACCTCCACTGTCCTGTCCTGGTGCGAGCTTCGGCAGTCTCCGAGGGGCCCTGTCCGGACGTCTCTTCTCTCCCACCTCCTGCTGGTTGGGTCGCCGAGGGTCGGCGGCGTCTTACCGATGCGGCCGCTACGGCCGGGCCAGCAATGACGACGGGGCGGGCCCGGGGGCCAGTGAGGGCAGCCCCGGCCCTGAGGATGGCCTGCAGCGTCAGGTCGGCGTCGATCTGCCCTGATCTCCGTCAGATATGGTCAGTGCCCCAAGTGTAGGGGACGGGCGGGGGCAGGAGCATTTCATTTTTGAACAGTTTCGGGGAGTGTGAGGCTCACACGTGCAGGCCCAGGTCTATGCCCAGCCGCTGGCACTGCTTCAGACGGCGGTAGATGGTGACGCGGCTGATGCCCAGGAGTTCGGCGGCGCGGGAGCGGTTGCCCCGGGTCTGGAGGAGGGCCTGGCGCAGCGCCTCCAGCTCCACCTCCTCCCAGCGGGAGAGGCGCGGCGCCCGGTAGGCGTGGACGATATCGGGGGGGAGGTCGGCCAGGGTGATGTCCCTCCCCCGCGCCGCGGCGGCGGCGCTGAGGATGACGCTCTCTAGCTGGGCGACGTTGCCTGGCCAGTCGTAACGGGTGAGGGCCTGGGCCACCTCCAGGGAGAGGTAGGAGTTGAGGCCGCGGCAGCGCAGGAAGGCCTGGGCCAGGAGGGGTATATCCTCCCGGCGCTCCCTGAGGGGCGGCACCTCGATGGTGAAGGCGGCGAGCCGGCGCAGGAGACGGGGCAGCGGCCCCTCTTTGTGGGCACCGAAGGGGTGACGTAGCCCGGTGGCGATGACCCGGGCCTGCGGCCCCAGCCGGTCCAGCAGGTCCAGCAGCGCCTGGGCCAGGCGGGGCGAGGCGGCGTCGACGTGGCGCAGGAGGACGGTGTGGGCCCGCGCCCATGCCCTGAGCTGGGAGCGGAGCTGACCGGGGCGCAGGGAGGCGCAGTCGACGCTCTGGAGGCCGCCGCCCAGGGCCACGGCCATGGCCTGGGCCAGGGCGTGCTTGCCGCTGCCTGCCTCTCCCCAGATGTAGACGGGGCCCTTCTCGGCCAGCAGTTGGCGGGCCGTCTCCACCATGCGCCGGAAGGGGTCGCTGACCCCGACCAGGTGGTCGAAGGGGTCGGGGGTGCGGTGGGGGCGGCTAGCCGTGCGCCCTGTCCCGCCCACGGAGCGGAGGAGGAGGAGGGTGCCCACGTATTCGCCACCGTCGTAGCTGGGCTGGGCCATCAGCCGCACAGGACGACCGTCCGTGAGGGTGACCAGCCTCTCGATGGTGCTGCCCTGTCGCAGCGCCTCCTCGGCCTGCAGGAAGAGGAGGGGATAGTCCTCGGAGTGGACGAGCTTGAGGGCCTCCCGGCTGGCGATGACGGTCTCCCCGTTGGTGGCAATGATGCCAGCGCGGCGGGACCGCTTGAGGGCCTGCCAGTACTGGTCTAGGAGGGCCCGCTCGCGGCGGGCCAGTTGCTGGACCAGGTTCTCCATGATCTGCTGCGCCCCCTCCCGGACCAGCTCCAGCGCCGCCGGACAGAGGTCCTCGGCGCGGCTGGTGACGTCCAGGACTGCCAAGATACGGCCAGTGATGGGGTCCTTTATGGGGATCGCCGTGCAGGCGAAGGTGTGGAAGCCCTCAATGTAATGCTCAGCAGCGCAGAGCTGGATCCCCCGCCCCTCCTCGATGGCGGTGCCTACGGCGTTGGAGCCGCTGGCCTCCTCGGAGGCGTCGGCCCCTGGCAGGGCCTGCACTCGCTCCAGGAGGCGCCGCACGGCGCGGTCGCCCTCTACGTGGGCGAGGACACCCTGGCCATCGGCCAGCACCACCACGGCCAGACAGCCGCTGACGGCGTCGGCCAGCCGCCGGACGACGGGGAGGGCGGCCCGCACCAGCCTCTCCTCCAGGCGGGGGCGGCGGAAGACGTCGATCTGTCGCTTGTCGGGGTCTACGCCGGCCAGGCGTGAGCGTGACCAGGCGTTCAGGACAGAGGGGCGGACGGGCGGGCTATCGTGTCGACCGTCGAGGTAGGCGTCGCGCAGTTGGCGGAGACGGCGAAGCTCTTCGGCCTTCTCGGCCGCTGTGCCGGAGTAGAGGACCTGGGTCGTGGTCTCTATCAGGTAATACTTCACATGACACCACCCCTAGCTCCCCTGACAGGGTGGGGTGGACTGGGGCCGCCAGGCCGATTCCATCATGGCACTCATAATGTTGCAAAAACTATCGCCATGGTATTTCTCTTTGAAACGCTTTTCAAGCTGGGCGGCTGGACATAAAGGGGCAACAGGGGCCAGGTGAGCGGCCCCGGGGGCTATTCGTGGAAGTGTTCGGAGATGTAGTGGTCGGCGGCGATGGCGGCGGTGGCGCCGTCGCCGGCTGAGCTGACCACCTGGCGGGCCGAGTACTGGCGCACGTCCCCGGCGGCGAAGAGGCCAGGCACGGAGGTGGCCATCCAGGGGTCCACTATGATGTGCCCGCCCTCGTCCATGGGGACGACGCCCCGTAGCCAGTCGGTGCTGGGGTGGTGGCCGATGAAGATGAAGACGGCCTTCACCGGCAGGATCGATTCCTCGCCGGTGACACGGTTGTGGAGGCGTACCCCCTCCACCGCCTCCTCGCCCAGGACCTCCGTTACCACCGTGTTCCAGATGAAGTGCATCTTGGGGTTGGCGAAGGCCCGTTCCTGAAGGATGCGGCTGGCCCGCAGCTGGTCGCGACGGTGGATGACGTAGACCTTGCTGGCGTAGCGTGTGGTGAAGAGGCCCTCGTCCATGGCGGCGTCGCCGCCGCCCACTACCGCCACCTCCTGGTCCTTGAAGAAGGCGGCGTCGCAGGTGGCGCAGTAGGAGACGCCGCGCCCGGTGAGGCGCTCTTCGCCGGGCACGTTGAGGCGGTTGTATTCCGCCCCGGCGGTGATGATGACTGCCTTGGCCAGGTAGTCCCCGTCCGTGGTGTGGACGGTCCAGAGGTCGTTCACTCGCTCCAGCCCTGTAGCCTCGGTGAAGCGGGTCTCCAGGCCATAGTTCTGGGCCTGCTGGAGCATGGCCTGGGCCAAATCGAAGCCGTTGATGCTCTCTATGCCGGGGTAGTTCTCCACCACCTCGGTGAGGGAGATCTGCCCCCCTATGACGCCTTTCTCCAGGAGGACGGTGCGCCGGCGCGCCCGCGCCGCGTAGAGGCCCGCGGCCAGGCCGGCCGGGCCGCCCCCCACGATGACGATGTCGAACTCTTCAGCCATCTCTTTCCCCTGCATCTTACCGCCTGGGGGCTGCCAGGCCGGCAGCCCCCAGGCGGCCCCTGCGGCCCCCGGGGTCTAGCTCAGGGCCTTCTCGATCAGCTTTTTCAGGTCGCTCTTGGGGCGGAAGCCGATGATCTGTCCCACCGCCTCGCCTCCCTTGAAGAGGAGCAGGGTGGGGATGCTGCGGATGCCGTAGCGGACGGCGGTGTCCACGTTGTCGTCGGTGTTGACCTTGACGAACTTGACCCGGCCGTCGTACTCCTGGGCCAGCTCCTCCACTATGGGCGCCACCATGCGGCAGGGGCCGCACCAGGGGGCCCAGAAGTCCACCAGCACGGGCAGCTCCGACTTGAGCACCTCAGTGTCGAACTCGGCGTCTGTGATGTCCCTGGGCTTCACCATCTCCCTCGTCCTCCAACGCAGCCGCCAGGTGTGCCTGCGGCCATCGGGTGCTAAATTTAGGATAGCACAGGGGGACATATCCGTGCCACTCTACATCTTCTACGGCCAGGACAGCTTCTCCCTGCGGGAGGCGCTGCGGGAACTGCGGGCCTCCCTGGACGAGGATGGCTCCCTGATGGCCAACACGCTGGTGCTGGAGGGGCGGCAGGTGCAGCCTCAGGAGCTGGTGAGCGCCTGCAGCGCTCTGCCGTTCCTGGGCGCCCACCGACTGGTCATCGTGGAGGGGCTGCTGGGCCGCTTCCAGGGGGAGGGGCGGGGGAAGCGGGCCACCCTGGGGCCCTGGGAGTCCTTCGTCCAGTACGCGGGGCAGTTGCCCCCTCATGCCCATCTCGTTCTGGTGGAGGAGGGAGCGGTGGACCGGGGCAATCCCCTCCTGCAGGCACTGGCGCCTCACGCCCAGGTGAGGGAGTTCCGTCCCCTGTGGCCGGAGGAAGTGCCGCGCTGGATCGTCCAGCGCTGCCAGCGGATGGGGCTGCGTCTCTCCCCTCAGGCGGTGGCCCTCCTGGTCGACCTGCTGGGCAATGACCTGTGGGCCCTCAATTCGGAGCTGGAGAAGCTGGCTACCTACGCCGGGGGGGAGGCGGTGGGGGAGCGGGAGGTGCAGCTCCTGGTGGCGCCGGCACGAGAGCTGAGCGTCTTTGCCCTGATAGACGCCGTGGCAGAGGGAGAGGGGGAGGCGGCCCTGCGCCTCTCGCGCCAGCTCTCTGCCCAGGGCGAGGCCCCCCTTCATCTGCTGGCCCTGCTGGCCCGCCATTACCGTCGGCTCCTCCTGGCCCGCTACCTGCTGGAGCGTGGGGCCAGCGAGCGCGAGCTCTCCCAGGCGACGGGCCTCCCCGAGCGGCCGCTGCGTCGCCTGCTGCGGCAGGCCCGTCGCTACTCTCTGGAGGCCCTCAGGGCGGCCTACCGCCGTCTCCTGGAGGCGGACGTGGCCATCAAGGGGGGGCAGGTGACGGAGGAGGTGGCGCTGGAGGAGCTGGTGTACGACCTGGCCCGCCTGCCTACCGGCCCGGCGGGCCAGCGTCGCCCCGGCCGGGGGAGGGCCGGAGGCTAGGAGACGCTATGGCCGTCTGGGACGTGGCCCGCTACGAGGGCCGTCATTCCTTCGTGTGGCGCCAGGCCCAAGACCTGGTGGAGCTCCTCTCCCCGCAACCGGGGGAGCGAGTGCTGGATCTGGGGTGCGGCACGGGCCACCTTACGGCCCGCATCGCCGCCAGAGGGGCCTGGGTCATCGGCATGGACGCCTCGCCGGCCATGGTGGAGCAGGCCCGACGCAACTATCCGGACCTGCATTTCCTGGTAGGGGACGCCCGTGACTTCCGCTTCTCGGAGCCCTTCGATGCCGTCTTCTCCAACGCTGTCCTCCACTGGATAAAGGAGCAAGAGCGGGCGGTGGCCTGTATCGTGGAGGCGCTGCGGCCGGGCGGGCGGCTGGTGGCGGAGCTGGGGGCGAAAGGGAACGTGGCCAGCATCGTGACCGCCTTGCAGGAGACGCTGGGGGAGCGGGGGCTGCCGCTGCCGCCAGGCGGCTCCCCCTGGTACTTTCCCGGCCTGGGCGAATACGTCGCCCTCTTAGAGAGGATGGGGCTGGAGGTGGTCCTGGCCCACCTGTTCGACCGCCCCACGCCGCTGGAGGGAGGTGAGGAGGGGCTGCGCCAGTGGCTGGCCATGTTCGCCGGGGACTTCCTGGCGCCCCTTCCCGAGGCGAGGCGGGACGAGGTGGTGCAGGCAGTGGAGGAGCGTCTGCGGCCCCGCCTCTTCCGCGACGGCACCTGGGTGGCCGACTACCGTCGCCTGCGCGTCGTCGCCTACCGGCGGTGAGGAGGCCGCCCCGTCTCAGGAGGGGGAGCGGAGGACCATGACCACCCGCCCCTGGACCTCCACGTTGTCGGGGTCGGTGTAGATGGGGGCCATGGCCTCATTGGCCGGCTGGAGGCGGATGCGGTCGCCCTCGCGGTAGAACTTCTTGAGGGTAGTCTCCTCCTCCCGCTTCAGCCAGACGGCCACCATGTCGCCGTTCTGGGCAGTGCTCGTCTGCTCCAAGACCACCACGTCGCCGTCGTTGATGAGGGCGTCGATCATGGAGTTGCCCTTGACCCGCAGGGCGAAGAGGCGCTCGGGGTGGCGGGCCTGCTCCGGGCGGACAGGCACCGTCTCGTCGAAGGGGGCGCTCCAGGCGTCGGCGGTGGGGACGGGTATGGGCTGGCCGGCGGCGATGGTGCCCACCACCGGCACCTCCACCACGCGGGGACGCCGACGCCCCGCCGGGCCCAGCAGCTCTATGGCGCGTGAGACCTCTCTGTCGCGGCGTATGTAGCCCAGGCGCTCCAGGATGCGCAGGTTGTAGTCCACCACGGAGGTGGAGCTGAGGCCGCAGCCCTCCTGTATCTGGCGGATGCTGGGGGGATAGTCGTGCTCCTCCAGAAAGCGCTGGATGAACTCCAGGATGCGCCGCTGTTTCGGTGTCAGCTCCTGCATGACGCCCCCTCCTGCCTGGAACGCCTGTTCGATAGAACAAGTGTAGCAAGGGGAGGAGAGGGCGTCAACCGGTGGGCGTCATCGTCCTCCGCCGGTCGTCACAGGGGCGTGGGGGCGCCGCGGGGGCGAGAGCGTTCCCGTTCCATTATCTCCAGGATCTCCTCCACCGCCCGGTCTATGCGGTCGTTGGTCACCTGGTAGTCGAATTCATGGGCGGTTGCCATCTCCTCCCGGGCCTTGGCCAGCCGCAGGGCCAGTTGCTGGGGGCTGTCCTTGTTCCGCCGGCGCAACCGTCGCTCCAGCTCCCGGAGGGAGGGAGGCACGAGGAAGATGGTGACCGCCTGGGGGTGGCGGGACTTGATGTAGCGGGCGCCCTGGACGTCGGTGCGGAGGAGGACGTCCTTCCCCTGGGCCAGCGCCTGCTCCAGGGGTGGGCGGGGTACGCCGTAGCGATGTCCGTAGACCACGGCGTTTTCCAGCAACTCCCCCCGTGAGAGCATCTCCTGGAACTGCTCCGGCGTGACGAAGTAGTAGTGGACACCGTGGCGCTCCCCGGGGCGGGGGGGCCGGGTGGTGGCGGTGACCCCCACGTGCACGGCGGGGCCCAGTCGCCGGCGCAGCCGCGCGATGACAGTATCCTTCCCTACCCCCGATGGCCCCGTGATGACGACGAGGAGCGACACGGGACCTGCGGGCCGTCTAGCGGCGGGCCGCCGTGAGGCGACTGCCGATGGTCTGGGGGGAGAGGGCGACCAGGGCTATATGGCCGGTGTCCAGGAAGAGGACGCCTCGCGTCCTGCGGCCGGCCGTCAGGTCCAGGACGGTGGCGCCGGTCTCGCCCCGGCGGGCCGCCCGCACCAGCCGCTGCACCCAGGCCTGGCCAGCGCTCTCACAGCTCAGCACGCGCTCCGCCGGGATGTAGTTGCGGAGCCCCACGTGGACGAGCCTAGGCACGGGCTGCCCTCCGCCGCCGGCCTCCCTCGGCCTCGGAGGGGGATGCCTCCGCCTCGGGGGCCAGCCGTGTGGCACGGCCGTAGATGGCCTCGGGCGTGATGGCCGCCAGGACGATGGAGCCATCGTCCATGAAGATGACGGCTTTGGTACGACGGCCCTGGGTCACGTCCTTGATGACGCCTCGCTTCTTCCCGTCTCGGACCATGCGCTGAATGGGGGCCGAGTTGGGCGTCACGATGGCCACCACGCGATTGAGGGCTATGTAGTTGCCGAACCCCACATGGAGGAGCTCTGTGGCCATCTTTATCTCACTCCCTTCTTCTAGTCCTCACCGCCACCACCGCACAGGCGGTCAAGTTCGTCCCAAAATCTAGGATATGATACAACGACCGCCTCGTAGTTGCTAATTATAGTTTCTCCCTGGGCCACCAGGCCAGCTACAGCCAGCGTCATGGCCAGACGATGGTCGCCATGGCTGCGCACCTTTGCCCCCTGAAGCCTCCTGCCGCCCCGGATGCGCAAGCCGTCCGGCAGCTCCTCGATATCTCCCCCCAGGCGTCGCAGCTCCTGGGCGGTGGTGCGCAGGCGATCGCTCTCCTTGGCCCGCAGCTCGGCGGCGTCGCGGACCACCGTCTCCCCCTCGGCGTGGAGGGCGGCCAGCGCCAGCACGGGTATTTCGTCTATGAGACGCGGTATGAGCTCGCCGGATACAACGATGCCCCGCAGGCGGGAGGAGCGGGCTACAAGGTCGGCCACCGGCTCGCCGCCCCGCACGGTCTCGTTCTCCAGGCGGATGTCGGCTCCCATGAGGCGGAGGGCGTCCAGGATGCCGGTGCGGGTGGGGTTGACCCCCACCCCTTCCACCCTGACCTCGGCGTCCGGGTGGACGAGGGCGGCCACCAGCCAGTAGGCGGCGGCGGAGATGTCGCCGGGGACGACGAGGGAGAGGGGACGGAGGCCATCGTCCGGCGGCCGCACGCTGATCCCCGCCTCCGATTCCTGGAGGGGGGCGCCCATGGCCCGCAGCATGCGCTCCGTGTGGTCACGGGAGGGGGCGGGCTCCACCAGAGTGGTCTCCCCCTCGGCGTAGAGGCCGGCCAGGAGGAGGGCCGATTTGACCTGGGCGGAGGCCATGGGGAGGCGGTAATGGATGCTCCGCAGGGGGCGGCCCTGAATGGCCAGGGGCGCCAGGGAGCCCCCCTGCCGGCCCCAGACCTCGGCCCCCATGAGGCGCAGCGGCTCTACCACCCGTCCCATGGGGCGGGAGCGGAGGGAGGCGTCGCCCGTGAGGACGGAGAAGAAGGGCTGGGGGGCCAGGAGGCCCGCCAGGAGGCGCATGGTGGTGCCGGAGTTGCGACAGTCCAGGGGGGCGGGCGGCTCTCGCAGGCCGTGCAGGCCCACCCCTTCGATGCGAAGGGTATCCTGGCCCTGCCAGCGCCAGGGGACGCCCAGGAGGCGGAGGCAGCGCAGGGTGGCCAGGCAGTCAGCACCCCACTGGAAGTTGTCGACGGTGGCGGGGCCGCTGGCGATGGCGTTGAGGATGGCGGCGCGGTGTGATATGGACTTGTCTCCGGGCGGCGTCACGCTGCCCCGGAGTCGACGGGCCGGCCGCACGAGGCGCTCCACGGGGCGGTCACCTCGCCGAAGGGGGGCGCCGTCTCCGCCCGGGCTGACGGCGGGCCCCGGCCAGCGGG
>DAOTWZ010000020.1:0-7383 GCA_034435615.1 Dehalococcoidia bacterium | reverse complement strand
GCTACGGGGGCGCCTTCCTCCTGGGGAGCATCATCAGCCTGCTGGCCGTCCCCTGCTTCGCTCTGGTGCGGAAGCCGGAGCGTCGGCAGCCGCTGGAGGCCATCGCCTGAGAGCGGGGCGATAGGGCCGCCATGCGCCCCACGCTGGTAGTCTTCCTGGGCGGGCGGGGTGGGACGACGGTGGAGGAGGCGGTGGAGGCCGCCCGTCGGGCCGCCGCCCTGGACAGCATAGAGACCGCCCTCTCCACCGGCGCCTACGCTGGCGCCATAATCGCCACCGCCGCCCCCGACGCCCTGACGCAGCTGCCTCCGGGTGTGGAGGTGGAGGAGGACGCTGGCCCTTTCCACTTCGGCCAGCGGCTGCTGGAGCTGGTGCGCCGGCACCAGCTGGAGGCTCTGGTCTACCTGGGGGGAGGCGCCCTCCCCCTGCTGACGGTGGACGAGTGGGCAGCCATCGCCGTAGCCCTGGAGCGGGGGGAGGGGGCCATCGTCAACAATGCCCACTCCTCGGATATGGTGGCCCTGCGGCCGGCCGCCGCTCTGGAGGCCGTCGCTCCCCCGGCCCGGGACAATGCCCTGGCCCGCGCCCTGGCCCAGGAGGCGGGGCTCCCGGTGCACGAGCTGCCCCGCACCCTCTCCACCACCTTCGACATCGACAGCCCCGCCGACCTGGCCATCCTGAAGCTCACCGGCTACGCGCCGGGGCGCCGGCTGGCCGCCTGTCTCGACTCCTTCGCCGCCGACCTCTCCCCCTACCGACGCCTGCTCCCCCTCCTCACCGACGCTTCCCGCCAGCTCTTCGTGGCCGGCAGGGTGGGCAGCCACGTCTGGCGCTTCCTGGAGCGGGAGACGGCCTGCCGCGTGCGGCTGCTGGCCGAGGAGCGAGGGCTGGAGGCCCTGGGGCTGCAGGCCACCTCCCTCTTGGGCCTCTACGCCGAGGCGGCGGGCCTGGAGGAGCTGATGGCCGCCCTGCCCCGCCTGGGGGACGGCGTCGTCCTGGACACTCGCCCCCTTCTGGCCCACTGGCGGGCCCCCGCCAGCCGGGCCGACCGCTTCCTGTCCGACCTGGGCTACCCGGACGGCATCGGCGAGCCCAGGCTACGCCGGCTCACCGTCCTGGCCCGGGCCGCCCCCATCCCCGTCCTCCTGGGCGGCCACTCCCTGGTCACCGGGGGTCTCATGGCCCTGGTCCGCTTCGCCTGGGAGGAGCGGGACAGGTCCGGGGCGCCGTCTCCCCCGGAGGCTCGTTGACCCCCTCCCCCTCTCCTCCGTAAACTGGGGCTGAAGTCCACACAGCCAGGGCAGGCGGCCAGCACGGCGCGCCCCTGCCATCGGAGAGCGGAGGTCGGACTGAAGTGGGCGTATTGGAGAAGCGCGACCCTGAAGTGGCCGCCATCATCGGCCGGGAGGAGGCCAGACAGACCTACGGCCTGGAGATGATGGCATCGGAGAACTACGCCTCGGCGGCGGTGCTGGAGGCCACCGGCTCCGTCCTGGCCAACAAGTACGCCGAGGGTTACCCCGGCAAGCGCTACTACGGCGGCTGCCAGCACATGGACGAGATCGAGTCCCTGGCCATCGAGCGGGCCAAGCGGCTCTTCGGGGCGGAGCACGCCAACGTGCAGCCCCACTCGGGGGCTGATGCCAACCTGGCCGCCTACTTCGCCCTCATGGAGCTGGGGGACACCGCCCTGGCCATGCGCCTGGACCAGGGCGGCCACCTGACCCACGGCCACAAGGTGAACTCCTCCTCCTGGCTCTACCGCTTCGTCCACTACGGGGTAGACCGGGAGACGGAGCGCATCGACTACGACGAGATGGCCCGCCTGGCCCGGGAGCACCGGCCCAAGGTGATAGTGGTAGGGGCCACCGCCTATCCCCGCGTCATAGACTTCGCCCGCGCCCGGGAGATCGCCGACGAGGTGGGGGCCTACCTCATGGCGGACATGGCCCACATCGCCGGCCTGGTGGCGGCGGGAGTGCACCCCTCCCCCGTCCCCTACGCCCACGTGGTCACCTCCACCACCCACAAGACGCTGCGGGGGCCCCGCTCCGCCTTCATCCTCAGCCGGGCGGAGCTGGCGGAGAAGATAGACCGCGCCGTCTTCCCCGGCACCCAGGGTGGGCCCCACATGCACGTCATCGCCGCCAAGGCGGTCTGCTTCGGCGAGGCGATGCGTCCCGAGTTCGCCGCCTATCAGCGACAGGTGGTGGAGAACGCCCGCGTCCTGGCGGAGGCCCTGGCCTCCCTGGGGTGGCGCATAGTCTCCGGGGGGACGGACAATCACCTGGTGCTGGTGGACGTGGGCCAGAAGGGGCTCACGGGGCGAGACGCCGAGAAGGCCCTGGACGCCGTGGGCATCTACTGCAACAAGAACACCATACCCTACGACCCCAAGCCTCCGGCCGTAGGGAGCGGCATCCGGCTCGGCACGCCGGGGCTCACCAGCCGCGGCATGGGCCCGGAGGAGATGCGTCGCATCGCCCGCCTCATCTCTACCACCCTGGAGAGCGTGGGGGACGAGCAGGTGGCCGCCCGCGTGCGGGAAGAGGTGCGGGAGCTGGCCGCCGCCTTCCCCGTCCCCGGCATCAGCGACAGGGAATAGAGATCAGGGCCTGCCACGCCCCGCTCAGCCCTCCGGCGCGAGGCGGGGCGGCGACCAGGGCTCTTCCACCACCTCCAGCTCTCCGTCCCGCCGCAGCACCTCCCAGCGGCTCCTGCCGCCGTCCCGCCAGAAGCGGAGCGCCAACCGCGCCTCGCCCACCCTGAGCTGCCGCACCTCCACGTCCGGCAGCCACTCCGGTAGGGTCGGGTGGACGTAGAGCCGCCCGCGGGGGGCATCGGCCCGCAGGCCCAGGATGGCCTGCAACAGGTGGAAGACACTGCCCGCCGCCCAGGCCTGGGGGACGTTGGCCCGCGTGTAAGGGACGGGGAAGGTGCCCGGCTCCCGCGGCAGTCCGGCGAAGAGCTCTGGTAGACGGTAGCTATCGAAGTGGCGGGCGGCGGCGAAGATCCCCTCGGCCACGCGGTTCGCCTCCTCCACGAGGCCGTAGCGCTTGAGACCCAGGGCGATGATGCCGTTGTCGTGGGGCCAGACGGAGCCCCGCTGATAGGAGATGGGGTTGTAGGCCGGGTTGGCCGACGATAGGGTGCGTATGCCCCAACCGCTCCACATGTCCTCCGCCATCAGGCGGGCCGCCACCCTGGGGGCGCACTCCGGCGGGACGATGCCGCTCCACAGCAGGTGCCCCGGGTTGGAGGCCACCGTCCGCACCGGCCGCTTGTCCGGGTCGAGGGCGAAGGCGTAGAAGCCCATCTCCTCGCACCAGAAGGCCCGCTGGAAGCGTTGCTGGAGCTCCAGGGCCTGGCGGCGGAGGGAGGCCGCCCGGTCCGGCTCGCCCAGGGCGTCGAAGAGCTCGGCCATGCGCAGCCTGGCATCGAAGAGGTACCCCTGCAGCTCGCAGAGGGCCTTGGGCTGGGGCACCTGGCTGCCGTCGGGGTAGACCACGGCGTCGCCGGAGTCCTTCCAGCCCATGTTCTCGTAGCCTTTGGGGGAACGGCTCCGGTACTCCTGGAAGCCGTCGCCGTCCAGGTCTCCGTAGCGGTCGGCCCACTCCAGGCAGCGCAGGGCGGTCTCCCGGTACTCCCGCGGCAGTCCCTCGTCGCCCAGCCACTTCCAGGCCTCGTGCAGGAGCACCAGGTAGAGGGTGGTGGCATCAGCGGTGCCGTAGTAGGGGGTGGGTATCCGTCCCAGGTGGGCCAGCTCGCCGAAGCGGACCTCGTGGAGGATCTTGCCGGGCTCGGCGTCCCGCCAGTCGTCCATCTCCCGGGCCTGGAACTCGGCCAGCTTCTTCAGGGTGCCCAGGGCGAAGGCCGGGTAAACGGACATGCACTGGAGGCTGACGATGATGCTGTCGCGGCCGAAAACGGTCACGAACCAGGGGACGCCCGCCGCCGGCAGCCATATCTCCCGCCGGTAGTCGTGCTCGTGCAGGCGCAGGGAGCCCAGGTCTTCCAGGGACTGCTCAAGGGTGCGGCAGAGCTCCCAGTTGGTGGAGTCCACCTGGGTGCAGCAGCCCTTCCACTCCTCATGGAGGAGGTCAAGCTCTGTATCCCGGCGCAGGTGGCTGTGACACTGGCGCACGGGCCGATGCTCCCTTTCGCCCAGGACGAAAATGAAGTCGGCGCAGCCGTGCCAGGTGGCGTTGGGCGCCAGCGCTATCTCGAAGACGACGCGGCCGTTGTCGTAGAGGGGGCGCGCCCCCTCCGAGATCACCCGGTAGACGAGGGCGCGGCGGAAGTCGCCGTGCCCGTAGGTGTTGCTGAGCTCTCCCCGAGCAGCGTCCCAGCGAGTGACGATGTGCCCCCGCCGCACGAACCGTCGATCCTTCACCTCGAAGATATCGGCGAAGTCGGAGCGCAGGGCGATCTCCAGCATGAAGCGCACCGGGTGGCCGGCATAGTTGGTTATCTCCAAGTCTTCGTGAATGCCGTCCCCCACTGTCCGGGTGATGACGAGGGAGAGGCTGTGAGGGGCTATCTTCCCGTCCTCCGTCACTATGGCGGGGTTGGTCAGGTGGACGCGGGCGGCGTAGTGGGTGAGGGGGCTGGAGGCCACCAGCTCCCAGGGCCGCAGGTTGATGTAGAGCTTATAGGAGCTCACGAAGCGGGTGTCGGAGACGAAGACCCCCTGATCGCTCTCCAGGTCGATCTCGCCTCGCTGGTCGGTGGCCATGAAGGTGCTCCCCTGGTTGATGACCAGGAGGGGCGGCCCCACCTTGACCTCTATAGGCATGCTCTCACCTCCCCGGCGGGCCGGGAACGGGCGTCACCGGCCCACCTCCACCACCGTCTTCAACTCCTCGGGCGAGCGACGCCAGCCGCTGGCCAGCTCGTCCAGGGTGAGACGACGCGTCATCATCCGGGCCAGGAGGCCGGGCCAGCGGGCCTCCATCTCCGCCAGGTGGCGAAGGCCGGCCAGGAAGTGCCGGCGGTTAGCGCTGACGGTGCCGAAGACGACCTTGTTCAGGAGCACCATCTCCAGGTTGAGGTGGTCGGCGGCGACCTGGACGGTGCGGGAGCCGCTGGACACCCCGGTCAGGCAGACGATGCCGTTGGGCCCCACCAGGTCTATGGCCTGGAAGGCCAGGGGGCTGTAGCCGGTGGCCTCAACGACGATGTCGATGGGGCCTATCTCGGCAGCCAGGCGTCCGTCCAGGGGATGCTCCCGGGCCCAGATATAGCGGGCGCCCGCCGCTTCCCCCACCTCACGCTTGGCCCCCTTCTCCACGAGGTCATACAGGTAGACCTCCAGCCCCTGTAGCCGGAGAAGCAGGGTGCCCAGGAGGCCGATGGGCCCCGCCCCCAGGGCCAGCGCCCTCCGGGGACGCCAGACCATACGGCCCTGTACATGCCCTATCTGTTCCAGCGCCTTCTCCACTATGGAGAGGGGTTCCAGGAGGACGGCCACCGGCGCCAGCTCCTCCGGTACCTTCACCAGGAACTCCGGTCGCTCGGCGTAGTACTCCGCCAGGAAGCCGTGCCGGCCCTTGATGCCCCGCTCCGTGTAGCGACCGTTGAGGCACATGTCCCACTCGCTGGCGGCGCAGTTGGGGCAGGGATCGGGGTCGGGCCGGCGCACTGTGGCCACCACCCAGTCGCCGGGGGCCAGGCCACCGCCCTCCCCCGCCACCTCCTCCACTCGCCCCAGCGATTCGTGACCGATGACGAGGTAGTCCTCCCCGGCCGGCGCCTCGCCGTACTTGCCCGCCACGATCTCGGCGTCGGTTCCGTCCAGACCCACCTGGTGGACACGGACGAGCACCGGGCCATCCTGTGGCCGCGGCACATCTGCCAGCCGGAGGGAATCGGGCCTGCCGGGGGAGACGATGGCTGCCCGCAAGCTACCACCTCCCTGCACGGGAGGGCCGGGCGGCGGGCCATCGCCGGGCCCTCCATCTATCCGTATGGTATACGCCGGCGGGCCCGCGCTGCAGCTCAGGCTGGCGCCGCGGTGCTATCATGTTGGCGTCCGGAGCGGCCGCGGTCGTCAGGCGAGGCGAGGGGTCTCACCATGTCGGTGGCTGGCGTCGTCCAGTTCCTCCCCACCGTGGAGCGTATTCTCTTCGGCGAGGGCTGCGTGGCCGCCCACCTGCGGGAGGAGGTGGCGCGCCTGGGCGGCCGGCGTCCCCTCCTGGTCACCACGCCTTCCCTGCACCGCTCCAGCGGCCCCCTGGCCGAGGCGCTGGCGGCGCTGGGGCCAGACCTGGCCGCCGTCTTCCCCGGCTGCCGGGAGCACGTGCCCCTGGGCTCCGTCCTAGCCGCCGCCCGGGCAGCGAACGAGGCGGGGGCTGACCTGGTCATAACCCTGGGCGGCGGCAGCGCTATCGACACCGGCAAGGCCCTCCGCGCCTGCCTGGCCGCCGGCCTGACCTCGGAGAGGGAGCTGGCCGACTTCCTCCGGAGCGCCCCTCCCCTCACCGCACCCGTCCTGCCCCACATAGCCATCCCCACCACGCTCTCGGGGGCCGAGTACACCCGCAGCTTCAGCGCCACCGACCTCGTCGCCCAGGAGAAGCTGTCCTACGTCCATTCCGCTACCGCCCCGAAGGTGCTCCTCTACGACCCGCGGATGACGCTGGCCACGCCGCCCCGTTTGTGGCTCTCCAGCGGCGTCATGGCCCTGACGCACGCCATCGAGGTGATGCTGGCGACGGAGCCCCACCCCGTGGGGGACATGCTGAAGGCGGAATCGATCAGGGGGCTGTGCCGGCATCTCCCCCGCACTCGGGACGCTCCTGAGGACTTGATAGCCCGCCTCCACTGTCAGCTCTCAGCCTGGCTGGCCGACCACTCTCCCCTCAGGGCCACTCCTCTGCAGCCGCGGCCGGCCTTCCTCCTCTGCCACAGCCTGGCCTATGACCTGGCGTCTCTCCACCGGGTGCCTTACGGTCTGAGCGCCTGCGTCACCCTGCCCGCCGCCCTGCGCTGGTACGGTGCCCGCCCCGGGGCAATGGAGCGACAGGGCAGCCTGGCCGCCGCCCTGGGTATCGAGGGGAGGTCATCGCCGGAGGAGGTGGCCGCGGCAGTGGAAGGATTCATCGCTGGCCTGGGCCTTCCGACGCGATTGCGGGACGTAGGCGTGCCACGGGAGGCCCTGCCGGAGCTGGCGCGTCGGCTCCGGCAACGGGCGCTGGGGGCCAGCGTCGAGGCGGCCGAGGTCGAGCTATTGCTATCGTTGGAAAACGCCTGGTGAGGGGCGACGGGCGTTCACGCGGGGAGCAGGTCGGGAGGCTCAGGCGCAGTGGGCGGCGTCGGCCCTGGCGGCGTAGACATCGATGATGGCCAGGAGCACCTGGTCCGCCAGATCGCTCAGCAGCTCCC
>DAOTWZ010000019.1:0-108224 GCA_034435615.1 Dehalococcoidia bacterium | reverse complement strand
CCCCCACTCCCCGAGGGTGAGGCGAGAGGGAGGCGCTAGCTGCCCCCTTCGGTGCCGCTCCAGGAGGGCCTGGAGCTTCTCCCGGCACTCCCGCCTGGTCTTGCCGGTGACCCAGTAGCGCCTGCCGGCGAGACGGACTGAGGCCTCCCAGTAGCCGTTCCTGGGCCGATAAGTGCCCTCATGGTTGCCCCTTCTCCGCATGCTTCCCTCCCACGATGGGCTCCGGGGAGGGAAGCGGCAAAATGGTGGGCCACCATTTCACCACCATTTGGCGGGGCCGCTCTCGGCCTCTGGGGCTGCCGGGCTGGGACGGGTTGGCGTACAATAGCTTACGGTGCCCAGTAGCTCAGTAGGAAGAGCGGCGGCGTCCTAAGCCGCGGGCCGGGGGTTCGAGTCCCTCCTGGGGCGCCAGGTTTCGCGGGGTCGCCGGGTGGGCCGGTGCCCCTAGCGCTAAGACCCCGGCGTGCCAGACTGACCAGCGTCCACAGATCTTTTCCCTTCCCCTATCGGTCAGCGGGAAGAGCGCTGCGGGAAGCGGACGAGCCGCGCGGCCGCTTCCTACCTCTTGGAGGACTCCTGTCCTCTGATCGGTAGCTGTCCATATCCGTCGCCTTCGCTGCTTCGTTTAAGCCATAGAAGGCAGGGCAGCCTTCACGGGCCCCGCGCTGGGACGGAGCGTAAAAGGGAGCGCCGGGACGGAGGGGGCCACCACGCGGACGAGGGGCCCAACTTTTCCGCATCCCTTGGCGAAATATCGACCGGGATGGTGACATTGGCTCCCTTCATCCGTCACACTAGACCGGGGGCGGGGGAGATGCGAGTTTTTTTCTGGGCCTTTCTCCTCACTGTTGTAGTGCTGATGGGCCTCTGCGGTCTGCTGCTGGCCCTACCCTCCGGTCTCCTAGAGACGTTCCCCTCTCCGCGGGGCACGACCACGCCGGCGCCGACGACGCCGCGGCCAGGCGAGACCCCGCCTGCCACCCCCTCGCCCGCTGGCGAGGAGAGCCTATCCGACCGGACGCTGGAGGTCCTGGACAGCTACGTGGTGGCCATCGAGGCGCGCCGGGAGGAGCCCGGGCAGCAGCCGCGCAGCGTCATCGTGCGCGTCTCCAAGGGGACGGGCACCATCGTGCGGGTGGTGGAGGACGGTTACCTCATCCTCACCGCCTCTCATGTCCTGGAAGGTGACCAGATCACGGCCCGACGGCTGGGCGGCCGCCTCCCCTGCGATGCCACGGTGGTCTCCCGTCTGGAGCGGGAGGACCTGGCCCTGCTCCGCTGCACCTTCAGCCAGCCCGGCCCCCTGCCCGAACTCTCCCCTCTCTCCATCGTCCACGATGCCCGCGGCTACGAGGGCCGGCCGGCGGCCTTCCGTTGCTACTTCGACGACAGCTACCGTCAGGGGGAGGTGCTGGGGAGGACAGTCTCCACCAGTGGCGCTCCCGTCCTGATGATCGAAGCGCCGGTGGAGCCCGGCTGCAGCGGCTCTGGGCTGCTGGACGCCCGGGGCAACCTGATAGGCGTCGTCGTGGGCCGGGACGTAGGGGCGGGGACCACCGGCGCCAGCATCATCCCCAACGGCTTCCCCGGGTAGAGCCAGCGCCGGCGCTGACCTTCCCTCCTCGCCGGTGGTATCTTAGTGGCGCCCGTTACGCCCCGAGGGACGGCGCGGGCGTGGCCGCTTCGGCCACCGCTGGACTATCCACCGACAGGAGGTACGGTATGGCAGGAGAGAAGGGCCATGTCCTCATCACGGGCGCCCTGGGGGGCCTGGGGACCGCTATGGTCCATACCCTCCTGGAGCAGGGCTACTCCATAGTGGCCTGTGACCGCCGCACCGATGCCGAGTCGTGGCTGGAGCAGTTCCCGCCCGAGCAGCGAGGGCGGGTTCTGGTCCGGCCCCTCAACGTCATCGACGAGGAGGCGGTGGAGGCGTTCGCCCGCTCCCTGCGGGAGGAGGGCATCCATGTGGCCTACCTGGTCAACAACGCCGGCATCCAGGGGCCGGGCAAGATCCAGTCCTTCCCCACCCGCACCTGGGAGCTGGTGCTGCGGGTGAACCTCTACGGGACGTTTCTCATGACCCGCGCCTTTACCGGGCCCATGATAGAGCGTCGGTTCGGGCGCATCGTGAACCTGGCCTCGGTGAACGCCTACGAGTTCGCCTACAATCAGGCGGCCTACGCCGCCGCCAAGGCGGGCATCACTGGCTTCACCCGCTCGGTGGCGCTGGACCTGGCGCCCTACGGGATAACGGTGAACGCCATCGCCCCTGGGCTCATCTGGCACTCCGGCCTGGAGGGGATCATCTCCCAGGAGATGGCTTCCCGCATGATCGCCGCTGTGCCCATGGGCCGGGCGGGGGAGCCGCGGGAGATCGCCGCCACCGTGGCCTTCCTCCTCTCGGACGGCGCCTCCTACATAACGGGGCAGACCATCCACGTGAACGGTGGCATGTACATGCCGGGCTAGGTCTCCCCGCGGTGGAGGACTCCCTCCGCCTCCAGGGCCCGCACCTGCTCCGGGGTGTAGCCCAGGTACTTGCCCAGGACCTCTGCGTTGTGCTCGCCCAGCAGGGGGGCCTCCAGGGGCAGGTTCTCCGGGAAGAGGGAGAAGCGCAGGGGGAAGCCGGGGATGACGAACTCGCCGGCGACGCGGTCCACGATCTTGCGCACCGCCCCCCGCTCCACGATGTGGGGCTCTCGCAGCACCTCTTCGATGCTGAGGACCGGGGCCACGGGCACCCGCACCTCGTCCAGGCGACGGACGATCTCTTCGTCGCTGGGCAGGGAGGCCATCCATTCCTCGATGATGGCCGCCAGCTCCTCTATGTTCTGGATGCGCTTGTCGACGGTGTCGAAGCGGGGGTCTTCCGCCAGACCGGGTCGGCCCATGACCTGGCAGAGGTTCTGCCAGTTCTCGGGGGTGACGCAGACGATGCAGATGTAGTGCTCCTTGCCCTTGAAGTAGCCGGCCGGGGCCACCCAAGGGTAGTAGGGGCCGCGTCGCTTGGGCTTTATGGCGCCGCCGCTGGCGCTGTAGGCCTGGATGTTTACCTCGTGGGCGGTGAGGAGGACGTCCAGGAGGCTTACCTCCACGTGCTGCCCCTTGCCGGTGCGCTCCCGGTAGAGGAGGGCGGCCAGGATGGCGCTGAGGCCGTGGACGCCGGTCATGACGTCGCCCAGGCCCAGGCCGGGGTTGGCCGGGGGGCCGTTGGCCTCGCCTATCATGTGGGCGACGCCGGCGTAGGACTGGCCGATGTAGTCGAACCCGGGCTTGTGGCTGAGGGGGCCGCTCTGCCCCAGGGTGGAGATGGAACACATGACGATGCGAGGGTTGATCTTGCTCACGGTTTCGTAATCGAAGCCCAGCCGGGCGATGACCCCCGGCGAGAAGTTCTCCACCAGGACGTCCACGTGGGGCAGCAGGTCACGGACGATCTGGACGCCCTTGGGATGGCGGAGGTTCACGCACAGGCTTTTCTTGCCCAGGTTCTGCTGGACATAGTAGCAACTGCGACCGTTCTTGATGTACATGATGCGGCGCCCTAGGTCTCCGCCAGGCGCCATCTCCACTTTGATGACCTCGGCCCCCATCTCGGCCATGAGCTGGGTGGGCCGCGGGCCGGCCAGGTACTGGGTGAAGTCCAGGACTACCAGGCCGCTGAGCACATGCTGTCTGTCCTGCATGTTCCACCTCTCTTATCTTGCGTTCCCCACGGTGGTATCCCTCGTGGCGTGAGGCGGGGTCGGATGGTGGCCGCCCCTCGTCCCGTTTTCTTACGCTCCCCACGGTGGTGCCCCTCGTGGCGTGAGGCGGGGTCGGGTGGTGGCCGCCCCCCGTCCCGTTCTCTTGCGCTCCCCACGCTTATGGCCTGCGGCTGCCGGGCCGGGTCCCCCTCGCCTTCTCCTTAACGTTTCGCACTTCTCGTAGCGATGGCCTGCCGGCTGCCCGGCAGGAGCTTGGCGCCGGGCCGTCTCCTCCGTGCATCACCAGCGTCGGCCCGCCCGTGACAGCTGCGCTCTGAGGGAAGGTTACTGGGGCCAGCGAAAAACCTCAAGGCCCAGGCAGGAGGCTTGACACCCCTCCGCTCGCGGGCGCAAGCTCCCTGACGGGACGCGCCATGGCCCTCTCCTCTCCTCTGCTCATCTCCCACGCTGGATGCGCTGGCCATGCCCCGGAGAACACCCTGGCCGGGGTGGCTGCTGCCCTCGCTCTGGGGGCCGACGCCGTGGAGGTGGACGTACGGGCCACTGCCGATGGCGTCCCCGTGCTCCTGCACGACGAGACGGTGGACCGCACCACCGATGGCCACGGCCCCATCGATGCCCTCTCCCTGGCCCAGGTGCGTCGCCTGCGGGCGGGCGGCCCCGGCCACCCGGAGGAGCGGGTGCCCACCCTGGAGGAGGCGGGCCGTCTCCTGGCCGGCCGCGCCCTCCTGGTGGCGGAGGTGAAGCAGCCCGGCATCGAGGCGGCGGTGGTTCGCGCCATCGAGGCGACGGTTGGCCTCCAGGGAGCGCAGGTCTGGTCGTTCTGGCCCCAGGTGCTGGCGTCCCTGGCCCGCCTGAGGCCTGACCTTCCCCGCGTCCTCCTGCTGCCCGCCGGAGCGCCCCTTCCCCTGGATCTGGCGCAGGAGCTGGCCCTGTGGGGCCTCGCCCTGCGGCACGAGACCATCTCTCCCCAGATGATGGCCCCGGCGCGGGAGGCCGGCCTCCGCCTCTACGCCTGGACGGTGGACGACGCTGCGGCGATGGCGCGCCTGCTGGCCCTGGGGGTGGACGGCATCGTCACCGACTACCCGGAGCGGGCCCGTGCCCTCATCCCGCCGAGGCACTGAGGGCGGTTGACGTCGTCCCGCCTGGCCTCTAGGATGGAGCTAGACCCCACCCCCTGGGGGATGGGTATCCCGGGAGGAGAGAGGATGCAGGAGAGCGTGCGGCGCGAGTGCCTGAAGCGCCTCAACTACATCGAGGGCCATCTGCAGGGCGTGCGGCGCATGATAGAGGAGGACAAGTACTGTCCCGATATCCTCAAGCAGACCTACGCCGTGCGCCGGGCCATCGAGAAGCTGGAGCAGCTCGTCCTGGACGGCCACCTGCGCACCTGCGTGGTGGAGGGCGTCCGCCAGGGCCGCGAGGAGGATGTCATAGCCGAGCTGATGGAGCTATACGTCCTGGCCAACCGCTAGGCCTCGCCGGCACCGGCGCCCTCCTTCGCCGTTCTACCTTGGGGAGGAGCGCCGGGGGAGATGGTCTGACGTGACCTCCACCGCTGTGATGGCCGCCAGGGCCGCCGCCCTCCTCTCCCGGGGCCTGCGCCTGGGGGGAGGAACGGCCCTGCCCGGGCTGGTGGCCCTCTGGCTGGAGCCGCGTCTGGTGGCCCGCCTGGGGCAGGAGCTGGGCCAGGGCTGTCTTCTGGTCACCGGCACCAACGGCAAGACCACCACCGCCCGCCTGTTGCGGGCCGCCGCCCGGCAGGCCGGCCTGGAGCCGGTGGCCAACGGTGCTGGCTCCAACCTGATGCGGGGCGTCGCCGCCGCCCTCTGCCAGGCCGCCGACCCCCTCACTGGCCACCTGCCACAGCCCCATCTCCGTCTGGGCGTCTTCGAGGTGGACGAGGCGACCCTTCCCGAGGCGGCCCGGGCGCTGCGGCCGCGGGCCATCGTCTTCACTAACCTCTTCCGCGACCAGCTAGACCGCTACGGCGAGGTGGACCGGGTGGCTGGCATCTGGCGTTCCCTCCTGGAGCGCCTGGACGAGGCCACCACCATCGTCCTCAACGCCGACGATCCCTCGGTGGCCTCCCTGGCCGCCGCGGCCCGCGGCCCCCTCCTCCTCTACGGCCTGGGTGACGCTGCCTGGGCAGCCTCCGCCCTGGAGCACGCCGCCGACGCCCGCTGGTGTCCCGCCTGCGGCCAGGAGCTGGCCTACGACGCCGTCTACTACGGCCATCTGGGCCTCTGGCGCTGTCCCGGCTGCGGCGCCCGCCGGCCCCATCCCCAGGTGGAGGCCCTGCGCCTGGCCCAGGAGGAAGGCTCCCTGCGCCTCCACCTCTCCCTCCCCCAGGAGCGGGAGGAGGAGCTGCGGGTGCCCCTTCAGGGGCTCTACAACGCCTACAACGTCCTGGCCGCCCTCGCCGGCGCCCTGGCCCTCGGCCTCCCCTGGCCGGCGGTGCGGGAGGCCTTCGGCGGCTTCGCCGGGGCCTTCGGCAGGCAGGAGCGGCTGACGCTGGCGGGGCGCACCGTCCAGGTAGCCCTGGCCAAGAACCCCGCTGGCCTGAACCAGGTGCTGCGAACCATCGCCGCCGTGCCCGGACCCCATCACCTGGCCCTCTTCCTGAACGATGGCATCGCCGACGGTCAGGACATCTCCTGGATCTGGGATGTCGACTTCGAGCTGCTGCGGGGCCAGGTGGCGACCCTGCTGGCCTCCGGCACCCGCGCTGCCGACCTCGCCCTCCGACTCAAGTACGCCGGCCTGGGGGAGCCCCTGGTGGAGCCGCGCACACGGCCGGCCCTCCGCCGCGCCCTCCTGGCCACGCCGCCCGGGGCCCTCCTCCACGTGGTGCCCACCTACACCGCCCTGATTGAGGTCAGGGAGACGCTGGCCCGCTGGGGCCGCCGGCCGCCCTTCTGGCAGGAGGGATGAGACGGGGATGGCGACGCTCTCGCTGCGCCTGGCCCACCTCTACCCCCGCCGCATGAACATCTACGGCGACCGTGGCAACATCCTGGCCCTGCGGTATCGCTGTCAGGCCCGCGGCATAGAGCTGACGGTGGAGGAGCTGGAGGTGGGAGAGCCCCTGGACCCCGCCCGGTTCGACATCATCTTCATCGGCGGGGCCCAGGACCGGGAGCAGCGGCTGGTGGCCCAGGACCTGGCCGCCCAGAAGGGCCCCGCCCTGCGGGAGGCGGCGGCTGCCGGGGCGGTGGTGCTGGCCGTCTGCGGCGGCTACCAGCTACTGGGCCACTACTACCGCACCGCCCAGGGGGAGGAGCTGCCGGGGGTGGGCCTCTTCGACGCCTGGACCGTCCACCCGGGGCCGGGCGCCCGTCGCTTCATCGGCGATGTAGTGGTGGAGTGGGAGGGCCGCACCCTGGTGGGCTTCGAGAACCACGGCGGCCGCACTTACCTGGGGCCGGACGCCCGGCCCCTGGGCCGGGTGCTGGCCGGCTTCGGCAACAACGGCGAGGACGGCTACGAGGGGGCCGTCCGCGGCAGCGCCTTCGGCACTTACCTGCATGGCTCCCTGCTGCCCAAGAACCCCCACTTCACGGACCGTCTCATCTCCCTGGCGCTGGAGCGCCGCTATCCGGGGGCTGCCCTGCCTCCCCTGGACGACTCCCTCGAGGCGCAGGCCCACGCCGCCGCCGTGCGCATCGCCCGGCGCCGCCATATACTGAGAAGGTGGAAGGAGCTGACCGGGGGGGTAATGACATGGCTACCCAAGAGGTGACCCTGGAGTCGCCGGAGATCTCCTGCGACCACTGCATCAACGCCATCCGCAAGGCGGTGACGTCCCTGCCCGGGGTGGAGTTCCTGGACGGCGACCCCCAGGGCAAGCGGGTGACCCTCCGCTACGACCCGGAGCGGGTCTCCCTGGACGAGATCGAACGCGCCATGGCCGAGGAGGGCTACTCTGTGGCCCGTTAGGACGCTCCCCCTCCTGCTCCTGCTCCTGGCGGCGGCCTGCGGGCAGGCGGCAGGGAGGACGATATCGCCCACACCCACCAGCAGCGTCAGCCCAGCGCCCACCGCCACCGCGGGAGCGACGCCTACGCCGGAGCCCACGCCATCGCCGCCGCCCGCTCCTCCGGCCACGCCGGAGCCGCCGGCTCCTCCCTCGCCCCAGGTGCGGGGCCTCCTCATGCCCATAGAGGGGGCCTGCCTGCCCACCGTGGCCAACCTGCTCCCCAACGCCCCCCGCCCCTACCGTCACGGCGTCCATGAGGGGGTCGATTTCTACAACGGCTACTCCTGCGTCACCATCGACCGGGGGACGCCGGTGCGGGCGGTGAAAGCGGGGACGGTGGTGCGGGCGGACTGGGACTACCGGCCCCTCACCCGGGAGGAGCTGGACGCCCTCCTGGCCCGGACCGCCTCCCAGGGCTACACGGACGCGGAGGCGCTGGACCGGTTCCGGGGACGTCAGGTCTGGATAGACCACGGCGATGGCCTGGTGACGCGTTACTGCCACCTGGACGGCATCGCCCCCGGGGTGCAGGTGGGCGCGCGGGTGGAGGCGGGACAGCTCATAGCCTACGTGGGCAACACCGGAACGCCCCAGGAGGTGCTGGACCCCGACAC
The DNA here is from genome assembly GCA_034435615.1 of Dehalococcoidia bacterium. Classification (GTDB taxonomy): domain Bacteria; phylum Chloroflexota; class Dehalococcoidia; order SM23-28-2; family HRBIN24; genus H17-190. The sequence goes on along the minus strand of DAOTWZ010000019.1, from coordinate 99,918 downwards.
CGAGTTCCACCTCCACCTGGAGATACGGGTGGGGGACTCCTACCTGGGACAGGGCCTCTCCTACGACGAGATGGTGGCGACGCTGCAGCGGGCCTTCAGCCCCTAGGGCGTTGTCCCTGGGGCGAGGGCGTGGTAAGCTTGCAGGCGGAGGGCTCCTGAGGTGGAGCAACTTTCGCTCACGGCCAAATGGGTGGCCCTCGGGGCCACCGCCGCCGCTGTCCTCTTCTACTGGGCCTATGTATTCGGCGGCCGGCTCGTCCTGGGCCGGCTGGCCACCCCCGGCCAAGGGGTGGTGACCCTCCTCACCTGGGAGCGCCTACCCGATTCCTTGGGCCGCCTGGGGACGGCCGCCACCTGGGCCGCTCTCGCAGCGATGACGGTCTCCCTGGCCGCCCGCTGGCAGGCCACGGGCTACCCGCCCTGGGCCAACATGTGGGAGTTCACCAGCGCCTTCACCGGCGCCATCATGCTCTTCTACATCATCTTCGAGCGCTGGTACGGGCAGCGGGCGCTGGGGGCGGTGGTCCAGCCACTGGTGCTGGGACTGCTGGCTTCCAACCTGGCCTTCTTCCCCTCGGAGGTCCGCCCGCTGGTGCCGGCCCTGCAGAGCCGGGGCATCCTGGCCGCCCACGTGGGGGTCATGGTGCTGGCCTACGCCGCCCTGAGCATCTCCTTCGCCGCCGCCGTCCTGCACCTGGCCCAGGGGGAGGGGCGCCGCTTCTCCCGCCTGCCGCCGGCGTCCCTGCTGGACGAGATCGCCTTTCGCTCGGTGGTGGTGGGATTCCCCCTGCTGGCGCTGGGCATCGCCCTGGGGGCCTACTGGGGCAACTCGGCCTGGGGGCGCTACTGGGGCTGGGACCCCAAGGAGACCTCGTCCCTGGTGACCTGGCTCATCTACGGCGTCTACCTGCACCTGCGCTCGATGCGGGGCTGGCGGGGGAGGCGCTCGGCGCTGGCCCTGGTGGTGGCCTACATGGCCGTCCTCTTCACCTACTTCGGCGTCAACCTGGCCATATCGGGGCTGCACAGCTACGCTGGGGTGTGAGGGGGCCATGGCGGTGGGTGGTCTCTACAAGGGGCGCAAGGCCCTGAGACAGGGCGTGCTCCTGGGCGTCGTCCTCCTGGCGACGGCCGCCTTCCTCCTGTGGTGGTTCCAGTTCCGGACGACGGAGCAGCCACCGCCCCCGGCGGGCGGGACCGACTACGGCGCCGTGGAGCTGCCGCCGGAGCTGGTGCCGCCGGGGATGGAGGTGGGGCACCGGGCGGGGCAGCTAGCGCCGGACTTCTATCTGCCGACGTTGCAGGGGAAGGCGGTCCGCCTGAGCGAGCTGCGGGGGCGGCCGGTGGTGGTCAACTTCTGGGCCACCTGGTGCACCCCCTGCCGACGGGAGATGCCCCAGTTCAAGGCCGCCTACGACCAGTACCGCGACCGGGGCCTCCTCGTCATCGCTGTGAACGTGCAGGAGCCGGAGGGAAGCGTCCGCCAGTTCGCCGAGGAGTTCGGCCTGGACTTCCCGGTGGCCCTGGACCGCAGCGGCGAGGTCTCCCGCGCCTACCGTCTGCTGGGGCTCCCGGCCACCTATTTCATCGACCGCCAGGGCGTGGTGCGGAGCGTCTTCCTGGGCCCCTTCGTGGGCCAGCAGGGGGGCCGGGGCGTCCAGGGCGCCATCGACAACGAGGAGCTGCTACGTCGTCTCCAGGAGATCGTGGGATAGGCCCATGGCGACCCCTCAGGTGACCCGCGGCACATACCTCCCCCTCCTCTGGGGGCCGGTGCGCTCCCTCTGGTGGCTCTTCACCAGCGCCCGCTGGGCCGCCTTCATGACGGGGCTGATGGCCCTCCTGAGCCTGGTGGGCGTGCTCCTCCCCCAGATGCCGGCCTGGGCCAGGGGCGACCCCTCCGCCGAGGCGGCCTGGCTGGCGGAGCAGGAGGGGAAGTTCGGCGACGCCACCGGCTGGCTCTACCGCCTGGGGCTGCTGGACGTCTTCCACTCCCCCTGGTTCGCCGTGGGGCTGGGGCTGCTGGTGGCCTCCGTCCTGGGCTATCTGCTGGGCCGGCTGCCCGGCATATGGGCCAACGTGTTCCATCCCCGCAAGCGGGTGCCGGACGCCTATTTCGAGCTGGCGCCCCACCGCATCGCCTTCCCGGCACCGGCCGACCCCACCGCCCTGGAGCGGGCCCTTCGCCGTCGCCTCTACCGGGTGGAGCGCTTCCCGGTGGGCGACCGGACCTACCTCTTCGCCGACCGTTTCCCCTGGGCACAGGCGGGGACGCTGCTGAGCCACGGGGCAGTGGTGCTCTTCATTCTGGCGGCGGCGGTGGGCCGCAGCAGCAGCTTCGACATGCCCCTCCTGATCCCTGAGGGGGAGAGCCGGCCGGTCTTCCCCAGCGTGGGCCATCCCCAGCAGATGCACGTGCAGGTGCTGGACGCCATCGGCCGCTTCGACGCCGAGGGGCGCCCCCTGGACTACCGCTCGGAGATCGTCATCTACCGGCAGGGGGAGGAGGTGAAGCGCTGCCAGACCACCGTCAACACCCCCTGCAGCTACGGGGGCTACCGCTTCCACCAGGCGGCCTACTTTGGCTACGGGGCGGAGCTGCAGGTGCGGGACCTCCGCACCGGCGACACCGTCTACCGCGAGACGCTGGCGCTGGAGTTCCAGCGCCCCGTCCCCCACCTGGTGGTGCGAGAGGCTGGCCAGGGGCAGACGCTGTTCGAGGGGGCGCTGGCTCTGGGGCAACCGCTGCGGGTGCAGCGCGGGGACTCCTCTCAGGGCTCGCTGGCGCTGGCCACCCTGGAGGTGGGGGGGAGGGGCTTCGGCGTGGGGCTGTGGGAACCGGACGGCGGGGAGCCGGAGTTCGTGGTCCTGGACCCGTCCGGCGGCGGGGCGCCCATCGTATCCTTGAGGGAGGGGCAGCGGGCCGCGGCCGGGGGCCTGGAGTGGGAGCTGCGGCGGGTGGAGCGGGCGCCCTCCGCCCAGGTGCTGGACCTGCCCCTCCCGGCCGGCGCCGCGGGGAACGGGGCGCTGGTGGAGATGACCAACGTGGCCTACGGAACCGCCAACGCCTCCGAGGGCACGGCGGTGCCCATCGTAGGGACGGGCGGGCCTCCTACCCTGAACATCATCGGCCTGGGGGAGCGCCCGCTGGCGCTGCGGCCGGGGGAGAGCGCCCAGGTGGGGGGCCTGGAGTACACCTTCCTGGGGCAGCGGGAGTTCGCCGGGATCCAGGTGCGGCGGGACCGGAGCAGCAATCTGGTCTGGGCGGCCACGGGCCTCCTGCTGACGGGGCTCATCATGAGCCTTTGGCTGCCGCGGCGACGCCTCTGGGCGCGCATCGGCCGGGGAGAGGTGGCCATAGTGGCCCAGGGGGCGCCGGAGGGGGACCTGCGGCGAGAGCTGCGCCGCATAGCGGCCCAGGCGGGGGCGCCGGTCCCCCGGGAGGAGGAGGATGTCTAGCCTGCCTCTGCTGACCATCACCATGCCGCTGGACCCTGTCGCCTTCAGGGTCGGAGGGCTGGAGATCACCTGGCACGGGCTCCTGGCCGCCCTGGGGGTGGTGGTGGGGGTAGCGGTGGCGGTGCACCTGGCCACCCGCGCTGGCTTCTCCCCTGACCAGGCCAACAACGTGGCCCTGGCCCTGGTCATCGGCGGCATCATCGGCGCCCGCGCCCTCTATGTGGTGGAGCACCTGGACTTCTTCGTCGACAACCCCGGCCAGATCTTCCGCATCGATGCCGGGGGCATCTCCATCTTCGGCGCCCTGGCGGGGGGAGCGCTGGGCGCCTGGATCTACGCCCGGCTGGCCGGCCTCACCAATAAACTCCGCGCCGGCGATGCCGCCGCCGTGGGGGCCATGATAGGGATGGCCGTGGGGCGCGTGGGTGACATCATCAACGGCGAGCACTTCGCCAAGGCCACCAGTCTCCCCTGGGGCATCCGCTACACCGACCCACAGAGCCCCAGCTACATCCGCTTCGGGGCGGACTACGTGCAGCACCCTGCCGTGGCCTACGATATGCTGGGCGGCCTGGCCATCTTCCTCCTGCTCCTCTTCCTCTTCCACCGGGTGCCGCGGCCGGGGATCACCCTCTTCACCTGGATCTTCCTCTACGCGGGGATGCGGCTGGGGCTGGGCTTTCTGCGCCTGGACGAGACGCGGGTGGACGGACTGAGCGTGCCCCAGGTCATCGCCCTGGGGGTGATGCCCATCGCCCTGGCCGTCCTGGTCTACCTGGTGCGGACGCCCTACCGCGGCCCCTCGCGGGCGGAGAGGAGGCGGCTCCTGCGGATGCAGCGCCGCCACCCCACCCCCTGACGGGCCGCCGGTTGACCGTGAAGGTGGTTCCCCAGTAGCATCTCGGCAGGAGCACGATGGCGCTGCGTCTTCCCAAGGCCTTCGTCCAGGAGATGGTGGCCCACGCCCTGGCCGAGGCCCCCAACGAGTGCTGCGGCATCATCGCCGGGGCCGATGGCCAGGCGGTGAAGCTCTATCGCTGTCGCAACGCCGAGCAGAGCCCCTACCGCTACCAGGTGGACTCCCAGGACCTCTTCCGCGCCTACCGGGAATGTCAGGAGAAGGGCTGGGACTTCCTGGCCATCTACCACTCTCACACCGCCAGCGAGGCCTACCCCTCTCCCACCGACGTCCGCCTGGCCTTCTGGCCGGAGGCCTATTACGTCCTCATCTCTCTCAAGGACCCTGGGTCACCGGTGGTGCGGGCCTTTCGCATCCTGGACGGCCAGGTGACGGAGGAGGAGATCGTCATGGAGGGCGAGGAGGAGGAGAGGGAGGATCTGGTGCGTCTGGCCCGGCTCCTGGGCCTGGAGCCGGTGCCAGAGCACCTGGAGTCCCTGGTAGAGGACTTCCGTCGCGTCAGGCGGGGGCTGGAGCGGCTGTCCGCCCTGGAGCTGGGGGAGACGGGGCCGGCCGGCGCCTTCCGGCCTCCCCGGGAGGAGGGGCCGTGAAGGCGCAGGAGCTGACCACCCTCACCGTGGCGGAGGCCGCTCGCCTCCTGGAGCGCCGCGAGCTCTCGCCGGTGGAGCTGACGGAGGCCTGCCTGGAGCGTATCCAGGCCCTGGAGCCTCGCCTCAACGCCTTCATCACCGTCACCGGGGAGGAGGCGCTGGCCACCGCCCGGGAGCGTCAGGAGGAGCTGGCCCGCGGCCAGCGCCGCGGCCCCCTCCACGGCATACCGATGGCCCTCAAGGACCTCATCGACACGGCGGGCGTCCGCACCACCGCCGGCTCTCGCATCCTGGCCGAGCGGGTGCCCCGGGAAGACGCCACCGTGGCGGCCCGCCTGCGGGAGGCGGGGGCCGTCTTCCTGGGGAAGCTGAACCTGCACGAGTTCGCCTTCGGGGGGACCAACGTCAACCCCCACTACGGGCCAGCCCGCAACCCCTGGGACCTGGAGCGTATCCCTGGCGGCTCCAGCGGCGGCTCCGGGGTGGCGGTGGCGGCCGGGGAGTGCCTGGCCAGCCTGGGCAGCGACACCGGCGGCTCCATTCGCCTGCCGGCCGCCCTCTGTGGCATCACCGGACTGAAGCCCACCTACGGACGGGTGAGCCTCCACGGCGTCATCCCCCTCGCCTGGTCGCTGGACCACGTGGGGCCCATGTGCCGCACCGCCGAGGACTGCGCCATCGTCCTGGGGGCCATCGCCGGGCCCGATGGCCGGGACATCTACGCCGCCGACGTCCCCGTGCCCGATTACCGCGCCCAGCTAGGGGGAGGGGTGCGGGGGCTGCGGGTGGGCGTCCCCCGCGAGCACTTCTTCGAAGGGACGGACGCGGAGGTGGCGGAGGCCGTCCGCCGCGCCGTGGAGCTGCTGGCCGAGCTGGGGGCGGAGGTGCGGGAGGTCTCCCTGCCCCACACGGAGCTCCTCGCCCAGACGGTGGCGGCCATCATGGTGCCGGAGGTCCTGGCCTACCACCTGAACTGGCTGCGGGAGCGGCCCCAGGACTACGGCGAGGACGTCCGTCTGCGTCTGGAGATGGGCGTCGTCTATCCGGCCGTCGCCTATGTGCAGGCGCAGCGGCTGCGCCGAGCCCTCGTCCAGGAGTGGGGCTGGGTTTTCCAGGAGATAGACCTGCTGGCCACCCCCACCACTCGCATCCCGGCCCCGGGGCTGGAGGAGGGCGGCAAGGTGCAGACCACCATGGCCCTCATCCGCAACACCAACCCCTTCAACCTCACCGGGCAGCCCGCCATCTCCCTCCCTTGCGGCTTCACCCGCTCCGGGCTGCCCATCGGGCTACAACTGGTGGGGCGGTGGTGGGAGGAGGGGACGGTGTTGCGGGCCGCCCACGCCTACCAGCAGGCCACCGACTGGCACCGGCGGGCGCCGCCCCTCTGAAGGGGGCGACGCCGGCGAGACGGCGCCCCCTCTCCACCGCGAGCGAGGGCGCGGCCCAGGAGCGAGGAGGATGGACCGGACAGGGAAGCCACAGCCTCAGCCCATCGTCATCGGCGGGCGAGAGTTCCGCTGGGGCGAGCGCACCTACATCATGGGGGTCATCAACGTCACCCCCGACTCCTTCGCCGGCGATGGCCTGGGCTACGACGTCTCCGCCGCCGTCGCCCGCGCCCTGCGCATGCGGGAGGAGGGGGCGGACATCGTGGACGTGGGGGGAGAGTCCACCCGCCCCGGTTTCGAGCCCGTCCCGCTGGAGGAGGAGCTGCGCAGGGTCGTCCCGGCGGTGAGGCTTCTCTCCCGGGAGCTGGATATACCCGTCAGCGTGGACACCTACAAGGCGGCGGTGGCCCAGGCCGCCCTGGAGGCTGGGGCCTCCCTCATCAACGATATCCACGGCCTGCGCCACGACCCTCAGATGGCACCCCTGGCCGCCCGCTACCGCGTCCCCGTGGTGGCCATGCACAATCAGCGGGGGCGCCCCTTCCGGGGCGTCGTCCAGGACGTGCTGGCGGGCTGGCGAGAGAGCCTTCGCCTGGCGGAGGAGGCCGGCCTCCCCCGGGAGATGGTCATCCTGGACCCGGGCTTCAACTTCGGCTGGCAGCCGGAGCAGGCGCTGGAGATGCTGCGGCGGCTGGGGGAGCTGCGGGAGGCCAGCGGCCGGCCCCTGCTGGTGGGCACCTCCCGGAAGTCCACCATAGGCCTCGTCCTAGGGGGGCTGCCGGTGGAGGAGAGGCTGGAGGGGACGGCGGCCACGGTGGCCCTGGCCATCGCCCAGGGGGCGGACATCGTCCGCGTCCATGACGTGAAGGAGATGGCGCGCGTCGCCCGCATGGCCGATGCCATCGTCCGCGGCTGGCGGCACCAGGAGGTAGCGAGGTGAGCCTAGAGGAACTCCAGCGCTTCGTCAGTCCTTTCATCAGCTACGTGGGGGCGGAGCTCCAGGACGGCCAGGAGGGGGTGGTCCGCTTCCGCATAGACGTGGCACCCCACCATACCAACCCCCTGGGCGTAATGCACGGCGGCGCCATGGCCACCCTCCTGGACGAGGCGACGGCCATCGCCGTCAATACCCTCCTGGGGTGGGAGCTGGAGGACCGCGCCCGCCCCCTGCTGGTGGAGATGAACGTGAGCTACCTGGCCGCCGCCCGCCCCGGCGACCGGCTGCTGGTGGAGGGGAGGGTGCTACGACGGGGCCGTCAGGTAGCCTTCGCCGAGGCGGAGGCGCGCCGCCACCCCGACGGCGGCGTCATCGCCAAGGGGCGCTTCACCTTCGTCATCCCCCAGGGCCGGTCGGGGTAGTGATGGAGCGGCCGCCGCTGGAGCGGGAGCTGGAGGCCCCCTTCGCCAGCTTCATTCGGGTGCGCCTGGTGGAGGAGGAGAAGGGAAGGGTGCGTCTGGCCCTGGTGGCGGACCGGGAGCACCTGGACCGCTGGGGCCGCGTCCACAGCGGTGTCCTGGCCACCATGATGGACTCCACCCTGGGCCGCGCCCTCACCACCCTGCGGGGCGGCCCCGAGGTGCGGCGGCGCAGCCCCCACCCCACCATCGCTATGAGCGTCGTCTTCTACGATACGGCGCGGGCCGGGGAGCGGCTGGAGGCGGAGGGGCGGGTAGTGGCCCTCCACGCCGACCGCGCCTACGGCGAGGCGGAGGTGCGCTGCGGGGACGGCCGCCTGCTGGCCCGGGCCGATATGGTCTTCGCCATCGTCAAGGAGCGGTAAAGCCCCGGCCATGGCGGTGGCCTACCTGGGGCTGGGCAGCAACCTGGGCGACCGCCTGGCCAACCTGCAGCGGGCGCTGGCCCTGCTGTCGCGCCTGGGCCGGGTGGAGGCCGTCTCCTCTCTGTATGAGACGGCGCCCGTGGGCGGCCCGCCGGGCCAGGCCCCATACTACAACGCCGTCTGCCGTCTGGTCACGGAGCTGCCGCCGCGGGAGCTGCTGCGGGCGCTGAAGGAGATCGAGAGGGATCTGGGGCGGCGGCCGGGCCCTCGCTGGGGGCCGCGTCCCGTGGATCTGGACATCCTCCTCTACGACGACCGGGTGGTGCGGGGGGCGGGGCTGGAGGTTCCCCATCCTCGCCTGGGGGAGCGGGCCTTCGTCCTGGTTCCCCTGGCGGAGCTGGCCCCGGGCGTGAGGCACCCCGTCACGGGCGAGACGGTGGAAGGGATGCTGGAGGGGGTGGGGAGGGAGGGGGTGGCGCTGGTGGCGGGGCCGGGCTGGGAACGCCCCTAGCCCGTCTCGGCCATCTCCTCCAGGGACTCTTCCTCCTCGCCCTCGCTGGTGAAGAGGGTCCAGCCGATCCAGAAGGCGAGGGCGGAGACGGCGGCCAGGGCCCCCATCACGGGCAGGGCCAGCGCCATGTAGCTGCGGCGGGCCACCGCCCACAGAAAGAGCACCATCTGGAAGACGGAGACGACCATGATGATGGCCCCGGTCAGTTGTGTCTTCTGCATACCTTCGGCACCTCCCGGTCAGTGGCCGGCCTGGCGTAGCTCGGGCGGCAGCAGGTTAGGTATCGAGTCCTCGATGGGGTAGCGCTCACCGCACTGGCTGCAGGTGAGCTGGCCCCGCACTATCTCCGGCCCCTGTTCCTCCTCGACGGTCAGCTCCAGGGGCGCTTTGCATACGGGACATACGAGGATCTCCAGCAGGTCTCGGCGCATGGGGCCTCCCCGCTGCCGCGGCGGTCGCCCGGCATTGTAAACCTGCCCCCCTGTAGTGTCAACGAGAGGGCCGCCTAGCGGGGCCGGAAGCGGACGGGCATGTGCTTGATGCCGTTGATGAAGTTGGAGCGCAGCCGTTCCACCGGCCCGGCCAGCTCCACCTCGTAGGGGCGGCGGAGCAGCTCCTCGAACAGGACGCGGGCCTCCAGGCGGGCCAGGGCCGCCCCCAGGCAGAAGTGGGGGCCGCCGGCGCCGAAGGCCACGTGGTCGTTGGAGGTGCGGGTGATGTCGAAGCGGTCGGGCTCGGGGAAGACCTCCTCGTCCCGGTTGGCGGAGACGTACCAGAGGGTCACCTTCTGGCCCGCCTTCATGGTGACGCCCCGCACCTCCGTGTCCCGGGTGAGGGTGCGCCGCATGTAGAGGACGGGGGAGACCCAGCGCAGCATCTCCTCGATGGCGGTGGGGAGGAGGGAGAGGTCTCCTCGTAGCCGCTCCATCTGGTCCGGGTGCTCCAGCAGGGCCAGCAGGCCGCCGGAGATGAGGTTGCGGGTGGTCTCGTTGCCAGCCACGGCCAGGAGGATGAACTGGGCCAGCCGTTCCTCGTAGCTGAGCCTCTCGCCGTCCACCTGGGCGTTCAGGAAGACGGTGACGATGTCCTCCCGGGGCTGCTGGCGGCGCTCCGCCTCCAGGCGGTCCAGGTAGGCGGCCATGGAGCGGGCCGCCCCGCCGATGACCTGGCGCAGCTTCGCCTTGATGGCCTCCACCTCTTCGGGGGTCTTGGGGTGGTCCAGCCTCTCCAGGCCGCTGTATTCGGGGTCGCCGGCGCCCAGTATCTGGTTGGTCCAGTGGAAGATGGCGTGGCGGTCCTCCTGGGGGACGCCCAGGAACTGGGCGATGACCTGCACCGGCAGCTCCGCCGCCACCTCGGTGACGAAGTCGCACTGCCCCCTGGCGATGGCGGCGTCCAGGAGGGCGCCCGCCATCTGGCGGATGCTGGGCTCCAGACGGCTGACCATGCGGGGGGTAAAGCCCTGGCTGACCAGCCGCCGCAGCTTGGTGTGGCGGGGCGGGTCGGTGGTGATCATCATCAGGTACTGGCCGGCGAAGAACTGCTGGTCCGGCAGGGTGATGCCGCGGGCGGAGGAGAAGGTGGCGGTGTCCATGGACACGGCCACCAAGTCATGGTACTTGGTCAGCACCCAGAAGCCGGACCCCTCCCGCGTGGGGTGCCAGTAGACGGGGGCCTCCTCTCTGAGCAGGCGGAACCAGTGATGGGGCACCCCCTGGACGAAGTTGTCCAGGTCCAGCAGGTCTATCTCGCTCAGGCTGATGCCCATGCAGAACCACCGTCCCCCTTCCTGTAGTAGTGAAACTTTAAGGCCGCCTCCCTGGCCTGTCAATGCCCTAACCTAGCGCGCGCCAAGATTTATAATGGGCCAGGCCTTATAATGGAAGAGACCTGCCTAGGGGGGCGTGATCGCCATGCCGGCGCAGGCCAGGGTGGTCCCGCTGGACCGGCGCATCTGCATCATCACTCCAGAGAGGATAGACATCAGGCCGTCGCGGGCGGGGCTCCTGGGCCCCCTCCTGGGCCTGGCCCTGGGCGTGGGGCTCCTCATCGCCCTGGCCTTCAACATGGACCGCCTGCCGGTGGCGGGGGCGGCGGGCCTCCTCCTGGCCGCCATCGTCATCACGCCCCTGGCCGGCATGGGCCTGGTCTACTCCCTCTTCGGCTCGCACGTGGTGTTCGACAAGGCCAAGCAGTCGGGCCGCTTCCAGCAGGGGCTGCTGGGGCTGGGTCTGGGCACGGTGGAGCTGGTCCCCTTCTGGAAGATAGACCGCCTGGAGGTGGCCGACTACGAGCTGGGGGAGCGGGAGACGCGGGGCGTTGCCCTTCCCTTCGAGCTACGGGCCTGGGAGATCGTCCTAGTGAAGACCAGCGGCAAGCGCCTCTCTGTGGGCCAGGTGATAGTGCCGGAGCGGGAGGAGCTGGTCCAGGAAGGGTTCGAGCGGGCCCTCCAGGTGGCGGAGGCCATAGGCGAGCTGACGGGTAAGCCGGTGCGCATCACCGCCGCCCTGGAGGAGCCTGGGGAGGCCGTGCCGGCGGAGGACGCCCGCCCCGAGGCCTGACGGCCCCGGGAACCCCTGTTGACCTTGACGTTCAGGTGAGGATACGATGCTGTGCGTAGAGACACCGCAGGGGGTAAAGCTGTGAGCGCCAGGGAGACCGCTGCCATAGACTACTCCCGGTTCGAATCGCCCATCGGCCTCAACTGGTACCTGATAGACCCCAATCTGCGCGCCCTCATGGACCGTCATCTGCCGGCGGAGCGACGCGCCTGGGCGGAGGAGCACCTGGTGCGCTGGGGGGAGCTGTGCGGTGGCCCCATAGCCGCCCGGGCGGAGGTGCTGGACAAGAACCCGCCCCGCCTGGAGCGCTACGACCGCTGGGGGCGGGACGTCTCCCGGGTGGTGCACCACCCCTTCGCCCTGGAGGACAAGCGGGAGATCTGGGAGCAGGGCCCCTACGGCCTGCGGGCCCGCGGCGAGGAGGTGCCGCCGGTGCTGGTGGCCGCCTTCACCTACCTGCTGAGCCAGAGCGATACCGGCATGGTCTGCGCCACCACCCAGACCGGCGGCGTGGCCGACCTGGTGGAGCGCTACGCCCCGCCGGAGGTCAAGGCGCGCGCCCTGCCCCACCTCCTCTCCCCCACCTGGGATGAGGCCTGGGACGGCGCCATGTTCATGACGGAGGTGGACGGCGGCTCCGACCTCTCCAGCATCGCCACTCGCGCCCGCCCGGACGGGGAGCGCTGGCTCCTCAACGGCTCCAAGTGGTTCTGCTCCAACGTGGACGCCAGGGCCATCGTCACCCTGGCGCGGCCGGAGGGGGCGCCGGAAGGGCTGGCCGGCATCGCCCTCTTCTTCGTCCCCGCCCTGCGGGCCGATGGCTCCCCCAACGGCATCGTCGTCAAGCGCATCAAGGACAAGCTGGGCGTCCGCTCCGTCCCCACCGCCGAGGTGGACTTCGTGGACGCCGAGGCCTACCTCCTCTCCAGCCCCCGCGCCAGCGCCTCCGAGGCCCGCGGCCTCAACCGCATGATGAGCATGGTCAACGGCTCCCGCCTGGGGGTGGCCAACATGGCCCTGGGCATCATGCGTCGCTCCTTCCTGGAGGGGGCCATCTACGCCGCCCACCGCCGGGCCTTCGGCCGGCGGCTGGACGAGCTGCCCCTGGTGCGGGAGACCCTCCTGGAGATGCTGGTGGAGGTGGAGGCGGCCGCCGCCCTGGTCTTCGAGGCCTACGCCCACGCCGGCCGCCGGGGCGATGAGGAGGCCCGCCGCCTCTACCGCATCCTGGTGCCCCTGGCCAAGTTCCGGGCCGCCCGCCGGGGGGTGGAGCTGGCCAGCCAGGGGCTGGAGCTCCTGGGCGGCAACGGCTATATAGAGGACTGGCCCATGGCCCGTCAGCTCCGGGATGCCCAGGTGCACCCCATCTGGGAGGGGACGGAGAACATCGTCGCCCTGGACGTGTGGCGGGCCGTCGCCCGTGACCAGGCCCACGATGCCCTCTTCGCCCGCGTGGAGCGGGCGCTGAGCGGGGCCGACCATCCCCTCCTCTCTCCCCTGAGGGAGGCGGTAGTCCAGGCGCGGCAGCAGGCCCGGGAGGCCATAGACTTCCTCTCCAGGGCAGACGAGGAGCTGCGACAGCTCCATGCCCGGCGACTGGCAGGGCTGCTGGCGGACGTGGCCCAGGCCGCCCTCCTCCTGGAGGAGGCGGGGGAAGAGCTGCGGCGCAGCGGCTCCGCCCGCAAGGCGGCGGTGGCCCGCTTCTTCCTGCGTCGCCATCTCCTGCCCCAGCCGCTGCGGGGCATCAGCGAGGACCGCTCGGCGCTGCGGCTCTTCGTCGCCGTCACCGGCTACGGAGCGGTGGGGCCGGAGGAGCTGGAGGGGGCGTGACCGCCCCGGGGCGGCCCCTGCGCCGGGTTACAGTCCTTGACACAGAGCATTGCAAATTTGTAAAATCCGCCACGAATGTGCTGCGGCTTCGGCCAGCACCACACCTACTTACCCTTAGAGGAGGGAGACCCGTGGCAGAGGTGATCATCGGGCCGAACGAGACCCTGGAGCAGGCCCTGAAGCGGTTCAACAAGCTGGTCCAGCAGACAGGGATACTGGCCGAGGCCCGCAGACGGGAGCACTACGAGCCCCCCAGCGTCAAGCGCAAGAAGAAGGCGGCCGCCAAGCTGCGGAAGAGCATCAAGAACAGCCAGCGGGCCCTGAGATAGGGCACCACACCCCCGGCCGAGGCCGGGAGTGCCAACATACGGGGTGGGGCTGACAGGCGGTGTCGCTGAAGGAGCGGCTGGCGGATGACCTGAAAGAGGCCATCCGCAGTCGGGACGAGGCCCGCAAGACGGCCATCCGCATGGTCACCTGGGCCGTCAAGAACCAGGAGGTGGCCCAGGGCCGCCCCCTGGACGATCTGGGCATCATCGCCATCATCCAGCGGGAGATCCGCCGCCGGCGGGAGAGCATCGAGGAGTTCCGCAAGGGGAACCGCCCGGACCTGGTGGCCAAGGAGGAGGCGGAGCTGGCCGTCCTGGAGTCCTATCTCCCGCCGGCCATGAGCCGCGAGGAGGTGGCGGAGGCGGCCCGCGCCGTCATCGCCGAGCTGGGGGCGCGTGGCCCCGCTGACAAGGGCAAGGTGATGCCCGTCCTCATCCAGCGGCTGGCCGGGCGGGCCGAGGGCCGTCTCATCAACGAAGTGGTCACGGAGTTGCTCTCCGGGCAGGCCGGCTAGCCAGGCCGGCTGGCCGCGTTTTCCCACGGGGGCCGCTCTGTTATCATGGCCCTTGCCGGGGAGTCTCCCTAGCCCAGCGATGTCCGAGGCGAAACGCCTGACGCCCTACCAAGCGCTCGTCTTCGCCGTCCTCCTGGCCCTCTTCCTGGCGCTGGCCCTGGTGCCCGTGCCGCCGGGTCAGGCCCTGGTAGACGGCGCGCTGGTGGAGAACCGGCTGACGGTCGCCAGCACCGCCGCCGCCATCGTCGCCGCCGTCATGGGGGGCGCTGGCCTGGGCGCCTACCTCTACGCTTTTCAGCCGCGAGAGGTGCGGAGCCCCTGGAGGCTGGCCATGCTGGCCGTCATGGTGGCCCTGTGGGTGGCAGCGGCCAACGTCTTCTTCGCCCTCACCCTGCCCGACGACGACCGCCTCTACCTGCGCTACATGCTTCCCCTGGCGGCGGCGCCCATGCTGGTGGCCGCCCTGCTGGACGGTGGCCTGGCCCTGGCGGTGAGCATCGTCCTGGCCCTCCTGGCCGCCTTCGCTGCCGTCCACCCCCAGGATGCCCGGCTGACCGCCGGGCCGCTGCTGGGGATGGAGGTGGCCACCGTCTCCCTGGCCGGGGGGCTGGCCGGCACCCTGACCGTGCAGAGGGTGGAGCGGATGGACCGCTTCGTCCTGGCGGGCGGCCTGACGGTGCTGGCCTCCCTGGCCGCCCTCGTAGCCTTCTGGCTCCTGGACGACGCTCGCCAGGGAGTGGACATCCTCTGGATGCTCATCTCCACCGGGGTGGGGGGCGCCCTCTCGGCGGTGGTGACGGTGGGGGCGCTGGTGGTGCTGGGCTACACCTTCGGCTTCACCACCCGTCTCCAGCTCATGGAGCTGACCCAGATGAGCCATCCCCTGCTGCGCCAGCTCCAGGAGCGGGCGCCCGGCACCTTCCACCACAGCCTGGTGGTGGCCACCCTGGCGGAGCGGGCGGCCCAGGCGGTGGGGGCTGACCCCCTCCTGGTGCGGGCCGGCTGCTACTTCCACGACATCGGCAAGATGGCCCAGCCCGCCTTCTACGTGGAGAACCAGTTCCAGGGCGAGAACCCCCACGACGGCCTCAGCCCCGAGGAGAGCGCCCGCATCATCGTCCAGCACACCTACGAAGGGCTGCAACTGGCCCGGCGCTACCGTCTGCCGGCGCGGGTGCGGGCCTTCATCACTGAGCACCACGGGACGCGCCTGGTCACCTTCTTCTACCGCAAGGCGGCCTCCCAGGACCCCGACGTGCCGCCGGACCGCTTCCGCTATCCGGGACCGAAGCCCCAGTCCCGGGAGACGGCCATCGCCATGCTGGCCGACTCGGCGGAGGCGGTGGTGCGGGCCAGCCGAGACCACTCGCCGGAGCACATCGACGAGCTGGTGGACAGCGTCATCCGGGAGCGGGTGGCGGAGGGCCAGCTGGACGACTGCGACCTCACTTTCCGTGACCTGAAGCTGGTGGCCGAGTCCTTCAAGGCAACTCTGCGGGGCATCTACCACCCCCGCATCGAGTATCCGGCCCCTACCCAGGCAGAGCTGCGGGCCCAGTCCGGGCCCTTCGCCTTCCCCCCGGACGAGGCGTAGCGCCGTCCCCGGCTGCGGTGGCCTCTAGAGGCGCTCCTCCCAGTAGGGGAGGAAGCGAGAGAGGGCCCAGATGGCGCTCTCCACCGTGGGGAAGACGGCCATCCCCGCCGCCACCAGCTCCTGCCGGGCCTCCCACAGGAGGCGCCACTGCCACTCCTCGCCGTAGTCGGCCGGCCCCACCACGATGGCGATGGGCTTGCGGGCCTCGCGGCCGATCTCGCAGAAGCGCTGGGCCACCCGCCTGACGATCTGCTCGGCGTTGGGGCGGCCCAGGGCCCACGGCTCCCCCAGGATGCCGATGAGGGCGTCGTACTGGGGGTCTTCGTTCATGAGGGCCAGTATCTCTGCCCCGCTGACGCCGCTCCCGGCCACGATGGACTGGTCCACTGGGTTGGTGAGCCAGCCCACCAGGTCCGGCGCCTTGCGGCCGATGTGCTCCTGGATGCGCTCCGTGAGGGGCGGTGTGGTGAGGCCCGCCTCCTCGCACTGGTCAGCGGCCAGGACGGAGCGGCCGCCGCCGCCGCCCACGATGCCGATGCGCCGGCCGCCGCCGGGCCGCATGTAGGTGAAGGCCACCAGCAGGTCCAGGTACTCGTCCACGGACTCCACCATGATGGCGCCGGCCTGACGCAGGGCGGCCTGCCATACCTGCTTCTGGCCGGCCAGGGCGGCGGTGTGGGAGGCGGCGGTGCGGGCCCCCGCCTGGGTGCGCCCGCCCTTGAGCACCACCACCGGCTTGCGGCGAGCCGCCTCCCGCAGCGCCCGCAGGAAGCGGCGCCCGTCCTTCACCCCCTCCAGGTAGGCGCCCACCACGCGCGTCTCAGGGTCGTGAGCGAAGTAGAGGAGGAGGTCGCTCTCGTCCAGGTCCAGGCCGTTGCCGTAGCTCACGGCCTTGCTCAGATGGAGGCCGCGGGGGGTGCCGCGGTAGTGCAGCTCGAACATGATGTTGCCGCTCTGGGAGAGGATGCCCACCGGGCCGGCCGGCACCTGCATATCGGGGCGGAAGGTGATCCCCTCCCCCGGGTTGATGAGGCCCATGCAGTTGGGGCCGATGATGCGGACGCCGTACCGGCGAGCGCGGCGCAGTAGCTCCTCCTCCAGCCGCCGGCCCTCCTCTCTCCCCGTCTCGCTGAAGCGGGCGGTGAAGAGGTGGAGCGCCTTCACCCCCTTCGCCCCGCACTCGTCTATGAGAGGGAGGACGGCCGTGTTGGGGATGCAGGAGATGACGTAGTCCACGGGGCCGGGGATGGCGGCCACGCTGGGGTAGGCCCGCCAGCCCAGGAGCTCCTCCAGGCGGGGGTTGACGGGATAGATCTCGCCCCGGAAGCCGTACTCCACCAGAGAGAGGACGTAGTCATAGCCCGGGGAGTCCCGGTTGGCGGAGGCCCCCACCACGGCGATGGAGCGGGGCCTGAAGAGGGCGTCCAGCTCCCGGTGCGTCTGTTCCTCCATTCAGCTCCTCTGCCCGTCCTGGACTGCGCCTTTCGATTGTGCCATGACGCCCGCCCTGCGTTCCATACCTGGGCTGGCCGTTCAATCAGAGGGAGGGCCGCGGTATAGTGGTGGAGGAGAGATGCGCTTCGCCATCGTCGTCTTCCCCGGCACCTGGAGCGACTACGACTGCCAGTACGCCCTGGGCCACGTCCTGGGGCAGCGGGCGGAGCTGGTCTGGCACCGGGAGAGAGACCTCACCGGCTACGACTGCGTCGTCCTCCCGGGCGGCTTCTCCTACGGCGATTACCTGCGCCCGGGCGCCATCGCCCGCTTCTCTCCGGTGATGGAGGCGGTGCGTCGCCACGCCGAGGCCGGCCGGCCGGTGATCGGCATCTGCAACGGCTTCCAGGTGCTGTGCGAGGCTCACCTCCTGCCCGGCGCCCTTCTCCGCAACGACTCTCTCCAGTACCGCTGTCAGTGGGTGCACATACGGGTGGAGAGCGTGGAGACCCCCTTCACCAACCTGTGCCGGCCCGGCCAGGTGCTGGCGGTGCCCATCTCCCACGGCGATGGTCGCTACTACGCCGACCCGGAGACGCTGGCCCTGCTGGAGGAGCGGCGGCGCGTCGTTTTCCGCTACTGCACGCCGGAGGGCGAGGCGACGCCGGAGGCCAACCCCAACGGCAGCCTCCACAACATCGCCGGCATCGTCAACGAGGCGGGCAACGTCCTGGGGATGATGCCCCACCCGGAGCGGGCCTGCGAGGCCCTCTTGGGCGGCGAGGACGGGCTCCTCATCTGGCGCTCCCTCCTGGAGTGGGCCCGGGCGCACGCCTGAGCCCGCCTCAGAGCCTGTCCGCCAGCTCCTGCCGCTTTCGCTCGTATTCCTCTTCGGTGATGAGGCCCTCGTCCCTGAGGCGGGCCAGCTCTCGCAGCTCCTCGGCCACCGTCTTCACGCCGGCGCCAGGGCTGTCCCGCCGCACCTCTCCGGAAGGCGTCGGCCGCGGCAGGGAGGCCGGCAGGCCGTTGGGGGCATGGACGACGACGGTCTGCACTATCTTGTCGTGCAGGGCCTGCCGGTTGCGGTCGAAGAAGACCCAGAGCCCGTCTATGAGCCAGGCGACGCCGATGACGGCGCTGGCCAGGGCGGACAGGAGCTGCTTGACCAGCACCTCCCGCACCCAGACCCGACCGGCGGTGATGGGCTGTCCCGTCTCCACGTCCAGGACGTAGATGTTCAGCAGCTTCTTGGCCGGCGTCTGGGAGTCCTTGGCGGTGAAGGCCAGCCATATGTACCAGCCGATGGCCAGGGTGACGGTGTAGAGGAGACTCTCCAGCAGGTAGGAGCCCCAGACCCGTCGGTTGTAGGTCACCTTCTTCACCGCCCCCGTTCCCTCCGGCATGTAGACATCGCAACTGGAGCAGAAGAGGCCCGTCTGGTCGGGCGAGCCGCAGTAGGGGCAGTCCCTGACGAAAGCGCCGAGCACCATGAGGACGGGGCTGGAGGTGACCGGTGGCTACCCTTCCCGGAACGGTTGCATTATGGGGCCCGCCGCGGGCGCTGTCAAGCGGCCCACCGCTCAGAGCGCGCCGGGGGGAAGCGCCGCCGGCCCCGGCGGGCAGGGGCCGTTGTGTGAAAAAACGGGAGGCCAGCTATTAACACAATCGAAGTTAGGCATAGAATAGCGGCAGGAGCTCCATCCCTGGGCCGTCATCAGGCTGGAAAGGAGTGTCAGGCTATGAAAGCGCGTCTTAGTTGGCTATTCTCACTACTCGCCCTCGCGCTGCTGGCGGCCTGTGGACAGGGTGGACAGGAGGCGGCCGAGACCCGGACCATGACCATGGGCGTCATCGGCCCGGCCTCCGGCGGCGCCGCCACCTGGGGCATCGCCCTGGACCGCGGGGCCACCCTGTTCGAGGAGGACGTGCAGCAGAGGGGTGGGATCGAGATAGGCGACACCAAGTATGTCTTCCGCCACGTCTTCTACGACACCAAGGGCGACGTGGGCGAGACGGCCACGGTGACCAACCGCCTCGTCTTCCAGGACGGCGTCAAGTTCATCATCGGCAACGCCATCGGCGCCACCTGCGAGGCTGCCCAGGCTATCACGGAGCCCAACAGCGTCCTCTTCACCTTCGTCTGTTGGGGACGCACCAACCTGGGCCCCCAGAAGCCCCACTCCTTCCGCAGCCTCATCGGCCCCGACGAGGCCGCTCCCATGTTCTACCGCTGGGTGGCCCAGAACCGGCCCAATGTGAGGACGCTGGCCCTCATCTCCCCCAACGACCAGAGCGGCCGCGACACCAGCGCCGCCATCAAGGATGCCATCAAGAACCTGGGCCTCAACATCCAGGTGGTGGCGGAGGAGGAGTACCAGCGGGGCACCCAGGAGTTCACCTCCCTCCTCACCCGCGTCCTCCAGAAGAACCCGGACATGATAGACCTCTCCGGCTCGCCCACGGCGGACGGGGCCCTCATCCTGAAGCAGCTCCGGGAGCTGGGCTACCGTGGGCAGCGGGCCTGGCTTTCCATGTTGGACCCGGTACCGGTGGTGCGCACCGCCGGGGCCGAGGCCGCCGAGGGGCTCCTGGGCATCCAGGGCTGGGACCTGAAGAGCGAGATGGCGCCGGCCAGCCTGAGGGACTTCGCCCAGCGCTTCGAGCAGCGCTTCGGCGAGCCGGCCACCCTCATCGCCGCCGCCAACTACGCCTCCTACCAGATAGTCACCCAGGCGATGGCCCTCTGCCGCTGCACCGACTCCACTAAGGTCGCCCAGACGATAGTGCAGACCGGCTCCTTCGACACCATCCTGGGCAAGGTGCTCATCGGCGGTGAGAGGACCTACGGGGCCAAGCACCAGTTCCTCTACCCCAACCTGGTGTACGAGATGCGGGGCGGGGTCTCGGTGCCGCTGGCCCGTGTGGAGCCCCAGCCCTGAGCGGGACCGGATAGACGTGCGAGGCCAGGACCCTGGCGCCGGGCCGCCACTGGCCCGGCGCTAGGGCAGAGAGAGCGGGGCCGGTCATGGACTTGGCAGCGATCATCCAGGGGGCGAGCAGTGGCGCTGTCCTGGGGGCGGTATACATCCTGGTGGCCCTGGGACTGGCCATAGTCTTCAGCCTCCTGCGCATCATCAACTTCGCCCACGGCGAGTTCTACATGCTGGGGGCGGTGGTCACTTACTACCTGTTCGGCCAGCTAGGGCTCCCCTTCGCCGTGGCGGTGCTGGTGAGCGCCATCGGCGGCTTCGTCATGGGGGTGCTGGTGGAGCGGGCCCTCTTCCGCCGCTTCCACGAAGACCTGCTGGGCGCCTTCGTCCTCTCCCTGGGCCTCCTGTGGGTAGTGCGGATGAGCGTCACCAGCGAGTTCGGCGCCCAGCCGCAGGGGCTGCCCAGCGTCATCGAGGGGGTGGCCCGCGTGGGCGGCGTCAGCATCTCCTTCGACCGTCTGATGGTGCTGGCGGTGGGGGCCGTCATAGTGGCCCTGGTATCCCTCTTCATCCTGCGCACCGAGGTGGGCAGGGCCATCCGGGCGGTGGCCCAGAACCGCTCGGCGGCGGCCCTGATGGGGATCAACCCCACCTGGGTGACCTCCTTCGGCTTCGCTCTGGGACTGGCCCTGGCCACCCTGGCCGGCTCCCTGGTGGGACCCCTCTTCAGCGTGGAGCCCAACATGGGGGGCGAACTGGTGGTGAAGGCATTCATCATCGTCATCATCGGCGGGATGGGTAGCCTGCCCGGGGCGGTGATAGCTGCCATCCTGCTGGGCCTGTTCGAGGGGATCGCCGGCCTCTATGTGGACAACGCCCAGCTGGCCATCATCGAGTTCCTGGTGCTGGCGGCCTTCCTGGTGGTGCGACCGCGTGGGCTGCTGGGGACGGCTGAGGCATGAAGCTGGAAGAGGCTGTTCGAGAGCGACTGCCGGCGCCACGGGCGGCCCTGTCGCCCCTGCTGGGGCTGGCCCTGGCGGTGGTCATCGTCCTGGTGGTGGTGCTGTACCCTGTCGTCAACCAGAACGCCTATCAGTTACGGGTGGCGGCCAACCTGTTCCTGAACGTCTCCCTGGTGGTGGGGCTGTGGGTGGTCTACGCCACGGGCCTCCTGAACATGGGGCAGATAGCCTTTATGGGGATCGGCGGCTATACGGCGGCGGCGCTGGCGCTGCACCAGGGGTGGAGCTTCTGGGCGCTGCTACCCGCTGGCATGATCACCGCCACCATCGTGGGCCTGGTCATAGGGCACATAACCCTGCGCTTACGGGGCGCCTATTTCTTCCTGGTTTCCTTCGCCTTCCTGGAGATAACGCGCCTGTTCTTCACCAGCTTCCTGAAGGACGTCTTCGGGGGGACGGACGGGCTGGTGGCCATCCCGGTGCCCCCCAATCTGGGGATCGTGAACCTGGCCACTCCCACCGGGCATTACTACATGACCATGGGGCTCATGTTCCTGAGCGTGGGGGTGGTGTGGCGGGTGATAGCCTCCCGCAACGGCCTGATCCTGCGGGCGCTGGGGCAGTCGGAGTCGCTGGCGGAGTCGGTGGGGATCAACGCCTTCTGGTACCGGCTGGTGACCTTCCTGATGAGCTGCGCCCTGGCCGGGCTGGCGGGCGTCGTGTATGCTCACCTGAACCTGGTGGTCTTCCCCAGCGATATCAGCCTCTCCCGGGCGGTGCTGGTGGTGGTCCACATGGTGGTGGGCGGCGTGGGCCACATACTGGGTCCGGTCCTGGGGGCGGCCGTCCTCACCGCCCTGGGGGAGTGGCTGCGGCGCTTCGGCACGGCAGAGCAGCTGGCCTACGGCGCCATGCTCATCCTGGTGATGCTGGCCATACCTGGCGGCTTCATCTCCCTGCCTGGCCGGCTGGGGCAGCTTCTGGTGGCGACTTGGCAGGCAGTGAGCAGCCTCCGGGTGAAGGGTAGAAAAGGTGTCGTCGCTGACAGTTGAGGGAGTCACCAAGCGGTTCGGGGGGCTGGTGGCCCTGCAGGAGGTAGACCTCACCCTCTCGCCGGGGGAGATCCTGGGCCTCATCGGCCCCAACGGGGCCGGCAAGTCCACCCTTCTGAACGTCATCGCTGGCGTCCTCAAGCCGACACGGGGCCGGGTGCGCCTGGACGGGGCGGACCTGACGGGCCGCCCGCCCCACTACGTGGCGTCCCGGGGCATCATCCGCACCTTCCAGACGGTGAACCTGTTCCAGCGGCTGACGGTGCTGGAGAACGTCCTCCTGGGCAGCTATCTCAAGTACGGCGGGGGCTACCTGCGCTGGCTGCTGCCTCTGCCCTCCAACCGCCGGCGGGCCCGGGAGGTGGAGGAGGAGGCCTACGAGCTGTTGCGGGAGGTGCATCTGGAGCAGTTGGCCCGGGTGGAGGCGCAGTCCCTCTCGCTGGGGCACCAGCGGCTCCTGGCGCTGGCGGTGGCCCTGGCGGCCCGGCCCAGGATGCTGCTGCTGGACGAGCCCCTGGCGGGCCTCTCCTCCCAGGAGCAGGGGGAGATCATGGAGCGGGTGACTGCCCTGGCCGGCCGGGGCCTGGGCGTCCTGCTGGTGGAGCACAACATACGGGCGGTGATGGCCACCTGTCAGCGCATCGTCGTCCTGCACTACGGGGTGAAGATAGCGGAGGGCCTACCGCGGGAGATCGCCGAGAACCCCACGGTGCGGGAGGTCTACCTGGGCACCAGGGAGCGGCGGGAGGCGGCGCCGTGAGCGGGCAGCCCCTGCTGCAGGTGACGGGCCTGAGCGTGGGCTACGGCCGGCTCCTGGTGGTGCGCGACGTCTCCCTGGAGGTCCGGGAGGGGGAGGTGGTGGCCCTCATCGGTCCCAATGGGGCGGGCAAGACCACGCTGGTCTCCGCCATCGCTGGCCTGTTGACCCCGGCCGCCGGGCAGGTGCGCTTCGCCGGTCAGGACATCACCGGCTGGCCGGCCTACCGCGTTCTGGAGCAGGGGCTGGGGCTCGTCCCCCAGGGCCGGCAGCTCTTCGGCGATATGACCGTCCTGGACAACCTGCTCCTGGGTTCCTTCTCGCGGCGGGCGCGGCCCTACCGACGGGAGACGCTGGAGGCGATGTTCCAGCGCTTCCCCATCCTTCGGGAGCGCAAACAGCAGCAGGCGGGGCAAATGAGCGGCGGCGAGCAACAGATGCTGGCCATCGCCCGCACCCTGATGGCGCGGCCGCGGCTCCTCGTCCTGGACGAGCCCTCGCTGGGGCTGGCCCCCAAGATCGTGGAGGAGGTGGCGGACATTGTGCGGGAGGTGAGCCAGGAGGGCACCTCCGTCCTGCTGGTGGAGCAGAACGTCCCCATGGCGCTGGGGGTGGCCGCGCGGGTCTACGTCCTGGAGGCGGGCGAGGTGGCCGACCAGGGGACGCCAGAGCAACTGATGCAGCGGCAGTCCATACGGGAGGCCTACCTGGGCATATGATAGAGTCGGAGCGACAGGAGGTGACAGGTATGCGCGAGTGGTGGCGGAAGGCGGGGTCTGAGAACCTGCGCGTCCCCGTCTATTCCCGGGTGGTGGACTTCGAGGCCATCTACCGCCGGCATCCGCCCGTCCCCGAGTTCGCCGAGGAGATGTTCCTGTGGCCACCGGAGCGGATCGAGGCCTACAAGAACCAGCTCTTCATGGAGATCATGGAGGTGGCCTGGCAGAACCCCTTCTACCAGCGGAAGTGGGCGGAGGCCGGGATCAAGAAGGAGGACATCCGTAGCATCGAGGACCTGCCCAAGCTGCCCATCGTCACTGTCAGCGACTTCAAGGAGGCCATCGAGCGGGACCCGCCCTACGGCCTCCACCAGGGGGTGACGGCCAAGGACGCCGCCCGCATCCCCCTTAAGATCCAGACCAGCGGCGGCACCACGGGGCGGCCCCGCCCCACCTTCTTCGGCCCCCTGGAGTGGGAGATCCAGGCCCTGCAGACGGCCCGTGGCCTCTACATCCAGGGCGCCCGCCCCGGCGACGTCCTCCAGGTGCCCCTCACCCTCTCCATGGCCAACGCCGGCTGGGTCTACTACCTGGCCTGCCACTACTACCTGGGGATGGTCCCCATCACCCCTGGCAGCGGCGTGGTGACGGCCAGCCGTCGCCAACTGGAGTACGCCGAGGCCTTCGGCACCAACATCTGGGCCTCCTTCCCGGAGTACCTCCTCCACCTGGGAAAGACAGCCCAGGAGATGGGGCTGGACCTCAAGAAGCTCCCCACCAAGTTCATTACCTCCTTCCTGGGGCCGGACACGGAGGGCCACCTGCGCCGGCAGATGGAGGAGCTCTGGGGCTGCCCGGTGTACGACAACTACGGCACCCACGAGATCGGCCTCACCGCCTTCGAGTGCCAGGCCAAGGCGGGCCTCCATATCAACGAGGACATGTTCATCATCGAGGTGGCGGACGTGGAGACCAACGAGGTCCTCCCCTACGGCCAGAAGGGGAACCTGGTGGCCACCTCCCTCTACCGGGAGCACCCGCCCCTCATCCGCTACAATCTGATGGACCTGGTGCGCATCTTCCCCCGCGAGCGCTGCGACTGCGGTAGCTGGTTCCTGCGCATGGACCACTTCCTGGGCCGCAGCGACGACATGGTCAAGCTGCGGGGCACCAATGTCTACCCCATGGCCTGCCTGAACGCCGTCCAGTCCGACCCCCGCACCACCGGCCAGTGGCTCTGCGTGGTGGACCGCATCACCGACCCGGACGGCACCTACCGGGACGAGATGACGGTCATGGTGGAATACGTGGACGAGTCGGTGGACAAGGAGGCACTGCGGCGGGACCTGGAGGTGCGCCTCCACGCCGATCTGGGCGTGCGGGTGCAGGTGCAGCCCGTCCCCGCCGGCGAGCTGGCCGAGCTCACCAACTACGGCCGCCAGGGCGAGGGCAAGGTGCGCCGCCTCCTGGACCGCCGCCCCGGCTACCAGCGCCACTACTAGGGCGAGGGCCGCTGCTTACCCTGGGGGCGGGCCCGGCCCGCCCCCAGGCTCTTCCTACAGCACCAGCTCCCGCAGGCGAGCCGAGTGACACTGCAGGGCCACCGCCACCGGCAAGAGTGAGGCGTGGCTGGGATGGAGCTCCACGTGCACGGCCAGCGCCGTCGTCCGGCCGCCCACCCCCAGGGGGCCGATGCCCAGAGCGTTCACCCGCTCCAGCAGCTCCCCCTCCAGGGATGCCGCCTCCGGCCAGGGATGGGGCTCTCCCACACGGCGCAGCAGCGCTCTCCGGGCCAGCAACATGGCATACTCCGCCGTTCCGCCGATGCCCACGCCCACGATGATGGGAGGACAGGCGGCGCGGCCCCTCTCCTGCACCGCCTGGACCACCGACCGCGCCACCTCTGCGCGGTCGGCGTGGCCGGGCAGCAGGAGCAGGCAGCCCGCCCCCTCGCCGCCGGCGCCCCGGGCCATGAGCCTCAGGCGGAGGCGGTCGCCGGGGACTATCTCCGTGTAGACCGCCGGCAGGGGCGGCCCCTCTCCTCCGTCCGGGGCCAGGGGCCAGCGCAGCAGGGAGCCCCGCAGGTAGCCCTCCTCCAGGGCGGCTGCCACACCATCCCTGATGGCGTCCTGCAGCGTACCGCCCACCAGGTGCACGTCCTGCCCTATCTCGAGGAAGAGGAGGGGCAGGCCGCTGTCCTGGCAGAGGGGAAGCATCTCCCCGCGGGCCGACTCGGCGTTGCGGAGGAGCTGGTCCAGGACGCGGCGGGCCGGGGCTGAGTTCTCCCGGTCTCGGGCCCGGCGCAGGGCCGCTGTCACGTCGTCCGGGAGGAGGCAGGCCGTCTCCACGCAGAGGCGACGGACCGCCTCCCGCACCCGCTCCACGGGGAGCTCTCTAACGGAGGTCATGGCTGGCCCCCGGGGATGGGCCTCAGGTGGCCTCCTCTCGGGAGCGCTCCTTCTCCTTCAGGGCCCGCAGCACCCGCTCCGGCGTGAGGGGAAGCTCCCGTATCCGCACCCCTGTGGCGTCCTCGATGGCGTTGGCCAGGGCGGCGGCGATGCCGGTGGTGGGCCCCTCGCCGAGGCCCTTGGCCCCGTAGGGACCCTCGGCGTGGGGCACCTCCACGATGACCGGGCTTATGGGCGGCACGTCCTTGCTGGTGGCCAGCAGATAGTCGCCGAAGGCAGGGTTGAGGAGGCGTCCCTCCTCGTCCAGGACCAGCTCCTCCAGGAGGGCGGCGCTGCAGGCCTGGGCCACTCCCCCCTCGATCTGGGCCTCGCAGGCGTCGGGGTTGATGCTGCGCCCGGCGTCGTGGACGGAGACCACCCGCAGGACGCGCACCTTGCCGGTCTCCCGGTCCACCTCCACCTCCACGCCCTGGCTGGTGTAGAGCCAGAAGGCGGTGATGCGGGGCGACTGTCCCGTCTCCAGGTCCAGGGGCCGCGCCCCGGCGGGGACGAAGGAGCCGCGGCCCAGGATGGGGCCCATGTCCACGCCCGGGCGCACCGCTGCCAGCTCCCGGAAGGTAAGGTAGCGGTCCGGCACCCCCTTCACGAAGACGCGGCTCTCCCGCACCTCCAGGTCGTCCGGGTGGGCCTCCAGGAGAGCGCTGGCCTTCTTGATGAGCTGCTCCCGGGCGTCTCCGGCCGCCTGGACGACGGCGTTCCCCATATGGAAGGTGGAGCGGCTGGAGGAGGTGGAGCGGTCCGGGGGAGTGAAGAGGGTATCGGCGGCCAGCACCTGGACGTCCTCCAGTCGGGCCCCCAGCGCCTCCGCCGCCATCTGGGCCATCACCGTCCTGGAGCCCTGGCCCATCTCCGTGGTGCTCACCATCACCGTCACCGTGCCGTCATCGTTGAGGCGGACGAAGGCGGCGGAGCCGGAGGGAGCGACGCTGGACTTGGCGGTGGTGACGATGGCCTTACCCCGCCCCGGCGGGCGCGGCCTCTCCCACTCCATGGCCCGGGCGCAGGCCTCCAGGGCCGCTTTCAGCCCTACGTTGTGCAGCACCTCCCCCGTAGCCGTCTCGTCCCCGTCCTCGATGAGGTTGCGCCGTCGCATCTCCACCGGGTCTATACCCAGGGCGCGGGCGATGCTGTCCATCTGGGACTCGTAGGCGAAGGCCATCTCCATAATGCCGTAGCCCCGGAAGGCCCCCGTCACCAGCTTGTTGGTGTAGACGCAGTAGCCGTCGATCCACTGGTTGGGGATGCGGTAGGGGCCAGTGACGGAGTAGCTGCCGTTGCGGCAGAGGAGGGGGCCGACGTCGGCGTAGGCGCCGGTGTCCCAGACCACCTCCGCCTGCCGGGCGATGATGGTGCCGTCCCGGGTGACGCCCGTCCGCAGCCGGATGTGGACGGCGCCCCGCACCACGGTGGCGCTGAACTCCTCCTCCCGGCTGCACACTAGCTTCACGGGGCGGCCGTCAGTGTGGAGGGCCAGGGCCACCGCCACCGGCTCCACCTTCAGCCCGTGCTTGCTGCCGAACCCTCCTCCCAGGTAAGGGCAGACTACCCGCACCCGGTGAACGGGCCAGCCCAGGGCGGCGGCCAGGTCGTCGGCGGCGAACCAAGGCGACTGGTTGCTGCACCAGACGGTGATCTGCCCCGAGGCCGGCTCGAACTGGGCGATGGCGGCGTGCGGCTCCAGGGGGCAGTGCTGGATGGGGTGGCTGTAGTAGCTGTCCTCGAAGACCTCGTGGGCGGCCCGGAAGGCTGCCTCCACGTCCCCCTTGCGCAGCTTGAAATGGTTGCAGATGTTGGTGCCCGGCAGGGGGGTGAAGCTGGGGTCGCGGGCGTACTCCCCCAGGTGGGGGTGGATGAGGGGAGCGTCCGGCCGCATGGCGGCGAAGGGGTCCAGCACCGCCGGCAGGGGCTCGTACTCCACCTGCACCAGCTCCGCCGCCTCGGCGGCGGCGTCCTCGTCCTCGGCGGCGATGGCCACCACCGGCTCCCCCACGTAGCGGACGCGGTCTATGGCCAGGAAGGGCTGGTCACGCAGCGCCATGTTGTAGAGATAAGGGGCGTCCCGCCCGGTGACGATGGCCCGCACGCCCGCTACCCGGCGGGCAGCGCTGACGTCTATCCCCTTTATGAGGGCGTGGGCCAGGGGAGAGCGCACCACCCGCGCCACCAGCATGCGGGGGAGCTCGATATCGGCCGTGAAGAGGGCGCGGCCCGTCACCTTCTCCAGGGCGTCCAGCCGCGGCACCCGCTTGCCCACGGACTGGTAGGCGGTCTCCGTCGTCACGGCATCACCTCCGCTGGAGGGCCGCCGCCTCCAGCACCGCCCGCACGATGCGGACGTAGCCCGTGCAGCGGCACAGGTTGCCGGCCAGGGCCTGACGCACCTCCTCCTCGGTGGGTCTGGGGTTCTCCTCCAGCAGCGCCTTGGCGACGAGGAGGATGCCCGGGGTGCAGAAGCCACACTGCACGGCGTGGTGCTTGATGAAGGCCTCTTGGAGGGGATGGAGGCCGTCCGGCGGCCTCCCCAGGCCGGCCACCGTCGTGATCTCGTGGCCGACGGCGTCCACCGCCAGCAGGAGGCAGGAGAGGACGGGCACGCCGTCCAGAAGGACGGTGCAGGCGCCGCAACTGGCCGACTCGCACCCCTCCTTGACGCCTGTGCGCCCCGCCTGCTGGCGGAGGACGTCCACCAGGAAGTGATGGGGGCGCACCGTCACCTCCACCTCGTCCCCGTCCACCCGTAGCGTGATGAGCTGCCTCCCCGAGGGCGACGTCATGACGACCTCCTAGCTGGCCAGGGCCTCGCCGAGGGCGCGTCGGAGCACCACTCCCACCAGGTGGCGACGGTAGTCGGCCGAGGCGCGGTAGTCGGAGGGTGGGGCGGCGCTCTCCATGGCGGCCTCGCTGGCCCGGGCCAGGGCTTCGGGCGTCAGGGGCTGCCCCTGGAGGGCCGCCTCCGCCGCCCCGGACCGGGCCGGTAGCGGCCCCGCTCCCACCAGGGCCACCCGTGCCTCCTGACAGACGCCATCGGCCAGGCGCAGGGCCACGGCGGCCGCCGCCAGAGGGCGGTCGAAGGCCTCCCTCGGAGCGAAGCGGACGTAGGCGAGGCGCAGGCCAGGGGGCGGCGCCGGTATGGCGATGGCGGTGGCCAGCTCGCCCGGCGCCAGGGCGTGGCGGTAGGGCGCCCGGGCCACTTCCCCCACCGGCAGGGAGCGCTCTCCCTCGGGCCCCCGCACCGTCAGCGTCGCTTCCAGGACAGTCAGGAGGGGCACCAGGTCGCTATCGGGGAGGGCGCTGGTCACGTTCCCCACCAGGGTGGCCATGTTGCGGACCAGGGGCGAGGCGACGGTCCGGACCGTCCGCCACAGGACGGGGAGGGCGCTCGCCACCTCTGTGCTGCGCTCCAGGGCGCGCAGGGTGACGCCGGCGCCTACGAGGAGGCCCCCGTCCGTCACTCGCAGGGAGTCCAGGCCGGGCAGGCGGTGGAGGCCGATGACCACCTTCGGTCGCAGGAGGCCCCGGCGGACGGCCACCATGACGGTGCAGCCCCCCATCTTGGCCACCGCCTCCGGGCCGTAGTCCCGGGAGAGGCGCATGGCCTCCTCAAGGCTCTGGGGGACGATGTATGCGAACGCCATGGAATGAGGACGGCGGCCCCGGGTAGGCCCTCTACCGCTGGCCGCTCCTACAGTAGTGGCCGAAGAGATGGGCTGTCAAGCGCCCGCCTCAGGCGGAGTCGAGGAGGGAGCGCAGGCGCGCCGCCACCACGTCCGCCCCCTCCGGTGCCAGGACTATGGTGTAGTGGTTGACGCCCGGCACCGTCTCCTCCTCCAGGCGGGGCTGCACGGAGCGCCAGTGCGCCACCGCCTCGTCGGAGATGAGGGGCTGCGGCTGGTCCAGGAGGCCGCGGGGCGCCCGCAGGAGGAGAAGCGGACAGCGCACCTGGGCCAGGCAGCCCCGCACCTCGGGGTTGACGAGGAGGTCGGCGCCGTCCTCCCGCACCGCCTCCTCTCTCACCCGGGAGCGGAGGGCCGGCGGCTCTCCCTCCAGGTCGTACTCCAGATAGCGCTGGATGTAATCGTTCCAGTAGGGGCCGACGCCAGGGTGCTGCCGCCAGAATTCCAGATAGGCCTGACGGGACTCGAAGGTGAGGCGGAGCCGCTGGATGGACGGCCCCAGGACGGCGTCCAGGTGGGCCTGGACGTCCACGTTCTCGGGGACGGGGAGGGGTATGCCGCCGTCCACCAGTAGCACGGCGCTGACCCGCTGAGGGTAGCGGGCGGCCATGAGGGCGGCCACGTAGCCCCCCATGGAGTGGCCGGCCACCACCGCCCGCTCGATGCCCAGGTGGTCCATGAGGGAGAGGCAGTCCTCCACGTGGGTGGCCATGCCGTAGGGGCCAGGGAGGCGGCCGCTGGCCCCTCTCCCCCGCAGGTCAGGGGCGATGACCTGGGCCTGCCCGGCCAGCCTCTCCGCCACCGACCACCAGGAGGCGTGGGAGCCGGTGATGCCGTGGATGGCCAGGACCGGCGCCCCCTCCTCGCCCCAACGGCTGGCCCACAGAAGGCCGCCCCGCACCGGGGCCTCCACCGCCTCTTGCCTGAGCTCTGCCATCGCTTCGCCTCCTTGCCTGACTTCGCCTTTCATCTTCCCTCAGCCTTGGGAGCGGTAGAACTCCACGCAGCGCCGCACGCCCTCCTCCACGGTGACGGTGGGGCGCCAGCCCAGCTCCTCTTCGGCCGGCCGCAGGTCATAGATAGGGGGCAGACGGAAGGAGAAGGGGCCGGGCTCCGGCGTCACCTGAGCGTCGGGGAAGAAGCGGGCGGCCATCTCCACCACCTCGCGGATGGTGCGGACGTCGCCGCCTATGTTGAAGGCGGGGGTGCGGGGCCTGGGGGCGCGGATGGCCCTGACGATGGCGCTGGCCACGTCCTCCACGTAGACCCAGTTCACCGCCTCGTCCGTCATGGGTGCCTGGGCGGGCAGCCCGGCGGCCAGCCGCTCGATGAGGTTGGAGAGGAAGATGCCGTAGCCCCGCAGCCGGAAGGGGCCGTAGACGACGGTGAAGCGGAGCCCCACCGTCTCCAGTCCGTAGGCGCGGGCGTAGTGGAGGGCCGTGCGCTCATTGAGCACCTTGGCCGCCCCGTAGATGGTGCGGGGGTCGTAGGGGGCGTCGTTGGCCACCGTCCCGTCCGGCCCTATGCTGCGGGGGCCGAAGACGGCCACGGAGCTGGCCCATACCACCCGGGGCACGCCGCAGAGGCGGGCCGCCTCGAAGACGTTGAGCGTCCCTTCGCAGTTGGTCCTGATGGAGACGAGGGGGTTGAACTCCCGCGCCGTCCCCAGGTAGTAGGCCAGGTGGATCAGGCACTCCACTCGGTTCTCCCGGAGGGCGTCGATGAGGGAGGGGAGGTCCAGCACGTCCCCCCGGACCACCCGCAGCCTCTCCACCTCCTCGGGAGAGAAGAGCCTCTGGACGACGTTGGCGGTGCCTGCGGGGTCGTAGAGGACCACCGGGCCGTCGCCTTCGCTCAGGAGTCGTCTGGCGACGAAGGAGCCTATGAAGCCGGTGCCGCCGGTGATGAGGACTCTCATCTTTTGCCCGCCTTTCGTCGCTCCCTGGGGTGGCGCTCATATTTAGCGGCGGCCGGCCACGGATGTCAAGGCTGCAGATATAGGGAGAAGCCAACCTGGGAAAAGTTGACAGCAGGGCAATGTAACCTATACTGATTTCGGCCCCAGGAGCCGCTATACCAGCGCGAGGTAGCCATGTCCCAGGAAGACGAGATAATCCTGGAGACCAGAGACCTCGTCAAGTCCTTTGACGGCCTGCGGGCGGTCAATCGTTGCACGGTGCGGGTGCGCAAGGGGACTATTACCGGGCTGATAGGCCCCAACGGCGCCGGCAAGACCACCCTTTTCAACCTGGTCACTGGCTTCCTCAGGCCCAACAGCGGCGCTATCTACTTCAAGGGCTCCCGGATAGACGGTCTGCCTCCCCACCGGGTCTTCCGTCACGGCATCGTGCGCACCTTCCAGATACCGCGGGCGCTGGGCAGCACGACGGTGCTGGAGAACCTGATGCTGGTGCCGCCCCGGCAGGCGGGCGAGGCGCTGTGGAACGTTTGGCTCTTCCCCTTCCGCGTGGGCCGGCAGGAGGAGGCCCTCTACGAGAAGGCGATGGCGGTGCTGGACTTCCTGGACCTGGCCCACCTGCGGGACAACTACGCCTCCCACCTCTCCACCGGCCAGAAGAAGCTGCTGGAGCTGGCCCGCACCCTCATGTGCGACCCGGAGCTGGTGCTGCTGGACGAGCCGGGCGCCGGCGTCAACCCTGTCCTCATGCGCCGCCTGGTAGTGGCCATCGAGGAGCTCTGCCGCGGGCGGGGCATCACCTTCTTCATCATCGAGCACGACATGGACCTGATCACCCGCCTCTGCAACCCTGTCATCGTCATGAGCAACGGCGAGGTGATCGCTGAGGGCTCCCCCGAGGAGATCAAGAGCGACGAACGCGTCCTGGAGGCCTATCTTGGCGGCCAGTACATCGAACGGGAACGTCCTTGAGGTAGCCGACCTGGTGGCCGGCTACGGCGAGGTGGAGATCCTCCACGGCGTCTCCCTTCGCCTGGGCCAGGGCGAGGTGGTCACCGTCATCGGGCCCAACGGCGCTGGCAAGTCCACCCTCATCAAGGCCATCGTTGGGCTGGTGAGGCCCAGGGCGGGCCGGGTGCGCTTCCTGGGGGAGGACGTGACGGGGCTGGCGCCGGAGAGGCTGGTGGCCCGGGGCATCGCCTACGTCCCCCAGGCGGACAACGTCTTCCCCTCCCTCACCGTCCAGGAGAACCTGGAGATGGGGGCCTACCTGCTGCAGGGGAGGCTCCGGGAGCGGTTGGAACGGGTCTACCAGCTCTTCCCGGACCTGGCGGCCCGCCCTCATGAGCGGGCCGGCCGTCTATCTGGCGGCCAGAGGCAGATGCTGGCCCTGGCGCGGGCCCTGATGGTGGACCCCGTCGTCCTTCTCCTGGACGAGCCGTCGGCCGGCCTCTCGCCCAAGATGGTGGAGCTGGTCTTCGCCAAGGTGCGGGAGATCAACGCCGGCGGCACCAGCATCCTTATGGTAGAGCAGAACGCCAAGGAGGCCCTGAAGCTGAGCCACCGCGGCTACGTCCTGTCCATGGGCTACAACCGCCTGGAGGGGCGGGCCACCGAGCTCCTGGACAGCGAGGAGGTGGCCCGAGTCTACCTGGGGGACTGAGGGAGGATGGCCCTGCTGCAGCGGACGACCGCTGTCCCCCTCCGGCAGAGGGAGGGGCTGCGCAACCTGGGCGAGGCGGCGCGGGGCGCCGGCCTGTGGGCCCTGGTGGCAGCCCTCTTCGTCTGGTCTGCCGTAGCCGAGACCCAGCTCTTCGTGGTGGGGGTCATCGTGGGGAGCGTCCTGGCGCTGGGAGCGGTGGGACTCACCCTGGTCTACGGCATCCTGCGCTTCGGCAACTTCGCCCACGGCGACCTGATGATGCTGGGCGCTTACGTGGCCTTCTTCGCCCTCACTGGCCGGCTGGTGGGCAGCCGCGCCGACGTGACCCTCCCGGAGGCTATCGCCTCCCTCCCCGGGGCGACGGTCAGACTGGGCGACCTCACCTTCGGTTACGGGCTCCTCCTGGCCATGGCGGTGGCGGCGGTGGCCCTGGCCCTCCTCTGCATCCTCCTGGACCGGCTCCTCTACCGCCCCCTGCGTGAGCGACGGGCCCACGTGGTGGTCTTCTCCATCGTCTCCCTGGGGGTGGCGATAGCGGTGCGCAACGTGATGCTCCTGCTGTGGGGGCCCAACCCTCGCCAGTACGTCACTGGCATCTTCGAGGCGCGCCAGTACTGGTTCGACATCCGTCTGAAGACGGACCAAGTCTTCATCTTTGCGGTGGCAGTGGCCCTGGCCGTCCTGGTCTACCTGCTGCTCTACCGCACCCGGCTGGGGAAAGCGATGCGGGCCATGTCCGATAACGTGGATCTGGCCCGCGTCTCGGGCATCGATACGGAGCGGGTGGTGGCCTGGACGTGGCTGCTGGGCGGGGGCCTGCTGGCGGTGGCGGGCGTCCTGCTGGCCGTCCAGGCCCAGCTAGACCCTCGCCTGGGGTTCGCCCTGCTGTTGCCCCTCTTCGCCGCCGCCATCCTGGGCGGGATAGGCAACCCGCTGGGCGCTCTTCTGGGGGCGCTGGTGGTGGGGGTGGCCCAGGAGACGTCGGTGGCCTACTTCGATCCCACCTACAAGCCTGGTGTGGCCTTCGTCATCCTCGTCCTGATACTGCTGCTGCGGCCACGCGGCCTGCTGGGGGCGAAGGTATGAGGTCGGGGCGGCTGGTCACCCTCCTGGCCTTCCTCCTGGTGACCGCGGCCGTGGTCATCATGCCGGCGGAGCGCTCGGGCTGGGACGCGGCGGGGGTGATAAGCTTCCTCACTACCTTCGCCACCACGGTGGCCATCTATGGCCTCTTCGTGCTGGGGCTGAACGTGCAGTGGGGCTACGCCGGGGTCTTCAACTTCGGGGTGGCGGCCTTCTTCCTGGTAGGGGCCTACACAGCGGCCATCTTCACCAAGGGGCCGGCGGAGAGCGAGTTCGTCCGCTACGTGGGGGGATTCGGGGAGACGCTGGACCTGCTCCCCTTCCTGTCCAGCGGGGAGTGGCTGCCTTTCCTCGTCGGGGCCCTGGCGGCGGCCCTCATGTGCGGCGTGCTGGCCTTCCTGATGTCCATCCCCACGCTACGGCTGCGGGAAGACTACCTGGCCATAGCCACCATCGGCATCGCCGAGTTGATGCGCAACGTGGTCATCGCCGAGGAGGGGCTGGTGAACAGCCAGCGGGGGCTGACGGGGATCCCCCGCCCCTTCGGCTCCTTCTTCGATCCCGGCGACTACAAGTTCGTCTACTTCGGCATCGCCGTGGTCCTGCTGGCCCTGGTCTTCTACGCGGTGGAGAAGAGCATTCGCTCCCCCTGGGGCCGGGTGTTGCGGGCGCTGCGCGAGGACGAGACGGTGACGGCGGCCAGCGGCAAGAATGTCTTCGCCTTCAAGACGCAGGGGTTCGTCTTCGGCGCTGTGGTGATGGGCGTGGGAGGGGCCGTCTACGCCTACGAGCAGGGCGGCCTCTCGCCGGACACTTTCAGCCACTTCTCCGGCACCTTCATCTTCTGGGTGATGCTGGTCCTGGGGGGCAGCGGCAACAACCGGGGCGCCTTGCTGGGCGCCTACGTGGTCTGGGGTCTGTGGATCGTCAGCCTCCAGCTACTGAGCTACCCCATGCCGGAGGTGCTGAGCGTCCGCATCTTCTACCTGCGGGACCTCCTCCTGGGGTTGCTGCTGATAGCGGTCCTGCTGCTGAGGCCGCAGGGCCTGCTGCCGGAAGAGCGCCGGGTCTCCATCTGGGTGGAGCGGCTGATCCGCCGCCATCCGCTGCCCAGGCGGGAGGAGGCGCCGGCCGCCTCCAGGGGGGAGTGAAGCTGAGGCGGGCCAGGGACGCCCCCGGCCCGCCCGTAGCGTCCGCGCTGTCTCTCCTTACTGGGCCCTGGAGACCTCGCCGGTGCGCAGGTCCACCCGGTAGACGGCCTCCGTCACCAGCTCCCGCCTCTGGGCGTCCACCCGCCAGACCTCGATGCCGCCCAGAGCGACGTCGCCGTTCTGGTCGAACTCCACGGAGCCGGAGGCCCCCACGTAGTCTATGTCCTCACCGTTGCGGATGGCCTGCAGCGCCTGACGGATGCTGTCCACGCCGGGGCCGATCTGACGGCCCGGGCTGTTGGCCACGTCCCGCAGGGCGTTGCGGATGGCGGTGGAGTCGGTGGAGCGGGCCTTCTCGGCGGCCAGGGCGACGACGACCGTGGCGTCGTAGGCCTCACGGACGAAGGGGGTCTGGTAGGCGTAGCCCCAGCGCTGCTGGAACTGCTGGTCGAACTGGCTGCCGAACTGGGTGGAGAGGGCGCCGGGTGAGGTTCCCCGCATCCCGTTGAAGCGGTCCCAGCCCAGACGGCCGAACATGTCGCCGGACTTGGTGCCGTCCACGAACAGGAAGCGGCGGAAGAGCCCCTGCTCGACAGCCTCCCGCAGGTAGACCTCGCCCTGGCCGTCCACGTAGCTGATGGCGGCCAGCGCCTCCGGGTTCCCCTGGGCGGCCCGCTGCAGCTCTGAGATGTAGCTGGGGGCCGTCTCCGCCGTGTGGGGCACCTGGGCCGTCACCTGCCCGCCCAGCTGCTGGAAGGCCCGGGCGAAGCTCTCGCTCAGGCCCTGGCCGTAGGCGTTGTTGACGTAGAGGGTGGCGACGCGGCTCAGCCCCTCGTCCCGGGCCAGGCGGGCCAGCACCAGCCCCTGGGCGGCGTCCGAGATGGGGGTGCGGAAGAGGTAGTCGTTGTCCCGCAGGGTGGTGATGGCGGGGGAGGTGGAGGAGGGCGAGATCTGCAGGATACGGTTGGGCACGGTCACGCTCTCCGCCACGGCGATGGTGACGCTGGAGGCGGCTGCCCCTACTATTACGTGCACCCGCTCCACGTCCACCAGTCGGCGGGCCTCCGCCACGCCTTGCTGGACGTTGACGGTGCCGTCATCGGCCGTCACCAGGACCACGGGCCGGCCCATGACGCCGCCGGCGGCGTTGATATGCTCCACCGCCATCTCTATGGCGTTCCTGAAGTCGCGGCCGAAGTCGGCGAGGGGGCCGGTGAGGGGCAGGAGGGCGCCTATCTTGAGTTGCCCGGGCACCTGCGCCCCAGGCGTCCCCGGCCTGGGGGTGGCGGTCTCCTCACCGCCGCCCCCGCAGGCGGCCAGGGCCACCCCCAGGCCCAGTAACAAGGCCAGGGCCAGGGCCACCCCCAGGCCCAGTAACAAGGCCAGCAGGAAAGGCGCTCTCAGGGGATTCAAGCGGAGCATAGCCTTCCTCTCCTTTCGTCCAGCCCGATAACGGGACGTAATTTAAGACCCTGCTCAGATGCAGCCATAAAATAAGTCCTCTGCTTCGGGACGTCAAGTGCTGGGACGCCGGATGCGACGCCGGGGAGGCGCCGCCTCAGGAGGAGGCGGGGGCGTCGGGCTGCAGGGCGGAGACGGCGCGGCGGGCGTGGTAGGAGGAGCGGACCAGGGGCCCGCACTCGGCCACCGGGAAGCCCATGGCCAGGGCCTCCCAGCGCAGGGTCTCGAACTCCTGGGGGGTGTAGTAGCGGACCACCGGCAGGTGCCGCTCGCCGTGGGTGGGGCGCAGGTACTGACCGATGGTGATGATGTCCACGCCGGCGGCGCGGATGTCGCGCATCGTCTGGAGGAGTTCGTCCCAGCTCTCTCCCAGCCCCACCATGAGGCCGGCCTTGGTGGGGACGTAGGGGGCCATCTCTTTGGCGCGGCGCAGCATCTCCAGGGAGCGCTCGTAGCGGGCGCTGGGCCGCACCCGACGGTAGAGGCGGGGCACCGTTTCCACGTTGTGGTTGAAGACGTCGGGGCGGGCCTCCATGACGGTGCGGAGGGCCTCCA
Organism: Dehalococcoidia bacterium; assembly: GCA_034435615.1. Lineage (GTDB taxonomy): Bacteria > Chloroflexota > Dehalococcoidia > SM23-28-2 > HRBIN24 > H17-190. The sequence goes on along the minus strand of DAOTWZ010000019.1, from coordinate 62,611 downwards.
GGGAACCACGGAAGTCGGGCACCAGCACCTCCACGCTGCAGCCGGGGACGTACTCCCGACAGAGCCTTATGCAGGCGGCGAAGAGGGAGGCGCCGCCGTCCGGGAGGTCGTCCCGGGCGACGGAGGTGATGACTATATGCCGGAGCCCCAGGTGGCGGGCGGCCTCGGCCAGGCGGCGGGGCTCGTCCCAGTCCACGCGTCCGCCCGGCCGCCCGGAGGCGACGGCGCAGAAGGCGCAGCGGCGAGTGCAGACATCGCCCAGGACCATGAAGGTGCCGGTGCGCTCCTCCCAGCACTCGAAGATGTTGGGGCAGAGGGCCTCCTCGCAGACGGTGTGGAGGCGGAGGCCGCGCATGAGCCGCTTCATCTCCAGGTAGTTGGGCCCCATAGTGGCCCGCACCTTGAACCAGGGGGGCTTGCGCTCCGGGCGGCCGGGGGGCGGCCCGCCGCCCAGCCCGGAGGCGCGGGGGACGTCCTCCGCGTCCAGGAAAGGGAGGGGCTCCGGGCCTGTCATGGCTCTCCTCGCACCGTGCGCCTCCAGTATAGCGGCGCTCCCCCTCAGAGGTAGATGCTGAGGCGGGCCGCCATCTGGGCGGCCTCCCCTATGACCTCGCTCAGACTGGGGTGGGGGTGGATGCTGGTGGCCAGGTGCCAGGCGCTGGCCCCCAGGTGGCGGGCCAGGGCGGCCTCGGCCACCAGCTCCCCCGCCTGGGGGGCCAGGACGTGGACGCCCAGCACCTCGCCGCTGTCCAGGTCGTAGACCACCTTGGCGAAGCCCTCCGTCTCGCGGCGGATGGTGGCCATGGCGTTGTAGCGGAGGGAGAAGCGCTGGGCGCGGACGCGTCGTCCCTGCTCCCGCGCCGCCTCCTCCGTCAGGCCCACGGCGGCGGCCTGGGGGCGGGTGTAGACCACGGCGGGGACGCGGTCGTAGTCCAGGGGCTGGGGGGCCTTGCCGGCCAGGGCCTCGGCCGCTATGGCCCCTTCGGCGGCCGCCTTGTGGGCCAGCAGGGGGCCGCCCGCCACATCGCCCGCCGCGTAGACGCCGGGGGCCGTGGTCTGCATCGTCGCCTCCACCCGGACGAAGCCGCTGGCCAGGGCCACGCCGGCCTCCTCCAGGCCCAGCCCCTCCACGTTGGCCCGCCGGCCGATGGCGACGAGGACGTGGGAGCCCCTGAGCCGCCTCGTCTCGCCCTCGCGCTCCACCAGCAGCTCCACGTCGTCGCCGTCGAGCCGGCAGCCCTCGGGGACGAGGCGGGCGGCGGTGAGGACGGTGGCCCCGCGGGCGACGAGGGCCCGCTCCAGCCCCCGCCCCAGCTCCTCGTCCATCTGGGGCAGGAGGCGGGGCAGCAGCTCGACGACGGTGACGGAGACCCCCACGTCCAGGAAGAAGGAGGCGAACTCCAGGCCCACGGCGCCGCCGCCGACGACGATGAGGTGACGGGGCAGCTCTGCCAGCTCCAGGACGTGATCGCTGGTGAGGATGCGCTGGCCGTCGCAGGGGAGGCCGGGGAGCTCCGCTGGCCGGGAGCCGGTGGCCAGGACGATGCGCCGCCCCCGCAGCCGGCAGGGCGCCGCCCCCTCCACCGCTACCTCGACCGGGGAGAGGAGGCGCCCTCGCCCCTGGACCACCTCTATGCGCCGCTTGCCGATGACGCCCCGCAGTCCCCGGTACAGCTCCTCCACCACCTGCTGGCGGTAGCGGTGGACGGCCGGCAGCTCCAGGGAGGGCTCCCCCACCTCCACCCCGAAGGCCGCGGCCCGCCGCGCCTGGGCCACCGTCTCCGCCACCTCCAGCAACGCCTTGGTGGGTATGCAGCCGCGGTGGAGGCAGACGCCACCCACCCTGTCCTCCTCCACCAGGGCCACCCGCAGGCCCAGTTGGGAGGCCCGGATGGCCGCCGTGTAGCCGGCCGTCCCGCTCCCCAGGACGACGACATCGAACTCCTGCTCCGTCATGCCTGCCTTCCCCCGGTGCACAGGGGGCCGCCGGCCGTCCCGGCGGCCCCCTCAGCGGCCCATTGAAGCACTCCCGCGGGAGAGGGTCAACCGCTCCCCGGCGCCGCCACCTCGCCACGGCTTGTCTCTATAGACACCATAGAGCTTTCCTATTTAGTCTGACGGAGAAGGGGCCGAGCGAGTGCGAATCCGCGTCACAGTCTCCCCTGGGCGCCCCTGCTCGCCTCTGCCAGCTTTAGTGACGTTACAAATGAACCTTTGACAGTTATAGCGATATATGGTAGTTATCTGGCGGCCTGCGAGAAGAGGGTGAGGAGGTGTCAGCCGATGAAGGTCTCCGCCTTCCAACTGATGCCCCACCGTGAGCTCCCCGACGACTTCGAACAGCGCTACCGCTCCGTGTGGGTGGACCCGCCCTGGTGGGAGCTGTCCGATCCCGAACGGGTAGGGGAATACTACAACTGGACGCTGGACGAGCTCCTCTACGGCGCCAAGCTGGGGCTGGACGGCCTCTGCACCAACGAGCACCACCAGAACGCCTATGGCTTCATGCCCAATCCCAACCTGATGGGCGCCATCCTGGCCAAGGCCACCCGCGACCAGGGCCTGGACGTCGCCATCGTCCAGATGGGCTCCACCCTGGCCACCACCCAGCCGCCCCACCGCATCGCTGAGGAGTACGCCATGCTGGACTGCATAAGCGGCGGGCGGCTGGTGGCCGGCGTCCCCATGGGCACCTCCATGGACGTAGAGATCTGCTACGGGGTGCCGCCGCTGGAGCACCGTGAGCGCTTCCGGGAGGCCCTCCAGCTCATCATCAGGGCCTGGACCGCCAACGAGGTCTTCGCCTGGAATGGCAAGTTCTGGCAGCTCCCGGCCGTGGACGTCTGGCCCCGCCCTGTCCAGAAGCCCTATCCGCCCATCTGGCTTCCCGGCGCCGGCTCCCGTACCACCTGGCGCTTCGCCGCCGAGAACGACCTCTGCTACTGCTTCCTCAGCTACTTCGGCGCTAGGGCGGCGGAGCCGGTGGCCAACGCCTACTGGGAGGACCTGCAGGAGCTGGGGAAGGACCTCAACCCCTACCGCTTCGGCTACCTGCAGCTGGTGACGGTCTCCGAGACCGACGCCCGGGCCGAGGAGGAGTACGCCCGCCACATCGAGTACTTCTACCGCAAGTGCCTCCACATCCCCACCGAGTGGTTCGCCATCCCCGGCTACCAGGACTACGAGAGCCTGGTGTACTCCCTGCGCCGGGGCGGCCTCCGCTTCGAGGAGCTGAAGGAACTGCGCTACAAGGACTTCGTGGACCAGGAGTTCGTCATCTCAGGTAGCCCCGAGACCGTCCGCGACCGCCTGGAGGACGTCATCAAGCGGCTGCGGGTGGGCAACCTGATGGTGCTGCTGCAGATCGGCTCCATGCCCCACGAGCTGACCCTCAAGAACTACGAGCTCTTCGCCCGGGAGGTCCTGCCCCACCTGCGGGGCATCTGGGAGGGCCGCTGGGAGAACCACTGGTGGCCCAAGAAGCTGCTGAAGCAGCCCGCCGCCACCTGATGCGCAGCGGGGGCCCGCCGGCGGGCCCCCGCTGTATACTGTGGTGGTGAGTCCATCTGCCAGGAGGTGGAGATGGTCACCCAGCGTCTGGAGCGGCTCAGGGTGTGGGCCGAACAGATCGAGGTACCCGTGGACGTGCGGGGCGACGGGCCGCCCCTCGTCTTCCTGCACGGCGCCGGCGGCCCGCACCTCCAGGGCGACGAGTTCCTGGACCGTCTGGCCCAGAGCTACACCCTCTACATGCCCCATCACCCGGGCACCGGCGAGAGCGACCCCAACGATGTCTACAAGCTGGACAACCTGTGGGACCTCGTCCTGCTCTATGACGAGCTCCTGGAGGGGCTGGGCCTGGGGCCCGTCCCCGTCATCGGCCACTCCTACGGCGGGATGCTGGCCTGCGAGCTGGCCGCCCACTGCCCGGAGCGGGTATCCAGGCTCGTCGCCATCGCTCCCATCGGCCTGTGGCGGGAGGACCAGCCGGTGACCACTCTGAAGTGGACGATAGCCTCCCCGCAGGAGCTGCCGGCCCTCCTCGCCCACGACCTGCAGGCGCCGGCGGTGCAGCGGTTCCTGGGCTCCCTCACCCCGCCCCCCGGCGCCGATACGGAGACCCAGGTGAAGGTGCAGGCCCGCTTCGTATGGGCCCTCGCCTCCACCGGCAAGTTCGTCTGGCCCATACCGGACAAGGGGCTGCGCAAGCGTCTCCACCGTATCCGGGCGCCCACCCTCATCATCTGGGGGGAGCAGGACGCCCTGGTCCCCATCGCCTATGGCGAGGAGTTCGCCCGCCGCATCAAGGGGGCGAGGCTGGAGGTCGTCAGGGGCGCCGGCCACCTGGTGCAGCTCGAGCAGGTGGACAGGGTGGTGCCCATGGTGCTGGACTTCCTCAGGGGGTAGCCATGCCGCTGGACCCAGAGGTGGAGGCCTTCCTCAGGCAACTGGCGGAGATGGGCGGCAAGCCCTTCCACCAGATGACGGTGGCAGAGGCCCGGGAGGCCATCGTGGCCCTGCTGGGGGACGTGCCCCGGCCCCAGGTGGCCAAGGTGGAGGACGGCAAGGTGCCCGGCCCGGGCGGGGAGATACCGGCGCGCATCTACTGGCCGGAGGGTCAGGGGCCCTTCGGCGTCCTGGTCTACTACCACGGCGGGGGATGGGTCATCGGCAACCTGGAGACCCATGACTCCGTCTGCCGCTGTCTGACCAGGTACGCCAGCTGCATCACCATATCCGTGGACTACCGGCTGGCGCCGGAGCACAAGTTCCCCGCCGCTCCCGAGGACTGCTACGCCGCCGCCCTTTGGGCCTCCCAGAACGCCTCCGCCCTGGGGGGCGATCCCTCTCGCCTGGCCGTGGGGGGCGACAGCGCCGGCGGCAACCTGGCGGCGGTGGTGGCCTACATGGCCAAGCGGCGGGGCGGGCCTCGCCTCGTCCATCAGCTCCTCATCTACCCCGTCACCAACTACGCCTTCGACACTCCCTCCTACACCGAGAACGCTGAGGGCTACCTCCTCACCAAGCAGGACATGGTCTGGTTCTGGGGCCACTACCTGCGGGACGAGGCGGACGGCGAGAGCCCCTACGCCTCGCCCCTGCGGGCGCACGACCTGGCCGGCCTGCCGGCGGCCACCGTCATCACCGCCGAGTACGACCCCCTGCGGGACGAGGCGGAGGAGTATGCTCTGAGGCTGGCGCGGGCGGGGGTGCCGACGGCGCGGCTCCGCTACCAGGGGATGATCCACGGCTTCACCAGCCTCTACCACGTCATATCCGCGGGGCGCCACTCCCTCTGGACATCGGCGGCCTCGCTCAGAATGGCCTTCGCTCAAGACTAGGCGTGCGGGGGAGGGAGCCCATACCGGGGGAAGCCTGGCACTGTGAAGGCCTGGGGCGGGGGCCAGCATGGCCCCCGCCCCGTGCTGGACGCCCCGGACGTTACTGGCGGATGCCCGCCACCTCTTCCACCACGTCCCGGTAGGCGTTGAACCAGTCGGTCACCGGCACGAAGCGGTCTCCCTGCACCCGCAGCAGGCGCACGTAGCCGCCCCCCTCGTGGTCGCGGGGGCTCGTCTGCAAGCGGATGATGCCGGCCGGCTCGCCCCTGATGCTCTCCATCCCCTGCTTCACCTTCTCGCCGTCCAGGGGCCAGCCGTGGGCCTTCAGGGCCTGTCGTAGCGCCTCCTCTATGATGGCGGCGATGGCCAGGCCGTAGCAGTACTCGTAGTTGGCCTCCGTCAGGTAAGAGGGCGGGCTCTTCCCCTCCCTCTGGTACATCTCCCTGATCTCCTGGACGATGGGGAGGTCAGGGCCGAAGAGCCAGGTGCCCACGCCCTGGAAGCCCTGGACCTGGTCCCAGCTACCCACCGCCCGCACATGAGCGTCGCCGATGCCGAAGGTGTAGAAGACGATCTTCTCCAGGGGGAACTGCAGGTCTTTGGCCGCCTTGATGACCGGCGCCGGCGTGCGTCCGAAGGCGTCGGCGATGATGTAGTCCGCCCGGTAGCGCTGGACGATGTCCGTCATCTGGGCGGCCACGTCGATGGCCGGGGGCGGGATGGCGAAGGTGCGCAGCTCGAAGCCCTCCTGCTGGGACAGGCGGTTCAGCACCTCCAGGGAGTCCCGGCCGACGACCGAGTCTATGTAGAGGTAGGCCACCCGGGGCTGGCCGCTCCTGCCCTCCTTCTTCCAGGCGTCCAGCACCACCTTCACCGAGGCAGCCGCCTGCGACCAGCGGCTCCCCCCTATGGCGGCGAACATGTAAGGGGCGCGCTCGCTGTTGGTGTAGGCGCCCGGCCCGGAGACGACGAAGCCGGGGAGGCGGTCGGCGGCGGCGCGGGAGGCCACCCCCTCGCCGATGGCCGAGCCGTCGGCGTAGAAGACGACGACGCCCTCCCGCTTGAACTGCTCGTAGCAGTTGACGCCCCGCGCCACCTCGTAGCCGGCATCGCAGTAGGACGCCCGCACGGGGTGACCGTCTATCCCTCCTCGCTTATTGACCAGGTTGAAGTAGTCCTCCACGGCCTGGCGGGCGGGGGTCAGGAGGTTGGAGACGGGGCCGGTGGCGTCGTATATCATGCCGACGGAGATCGGCTCCCCGGTGGCCGGGGCCTCCCCGGCGCCGCCACCCCCGCAGGCGGCCAGGAGGAGGGCTAACGCTGCCACCAGGAGGGGAAGGGGCCAGCCAAGGGGTCTCCGGGAGGGGGGTCGCATGGCGTTCCTCCTTGGTGTGTGTGGTATGGCCCCATTATGACGCCCCTGTGAGAAAAATCAATACAATCGATAAAATATTTTGCTCCCGGCGCGGCCCCGGCCCTGGGGCGGCGTCGCCCGGGGGCCTGGGGCGCCTCAGCCCTGGCTCAGGAGGTCGCGGGCAATGACCATGCGGTGCACCTCCGTCGGCCCCTCGCCGATGCGGCGGATGCGCAGCTCCCGCCACCAGCGCTCCAGGGGGAGGTCTTTGGTGACGCCCAGGCCGCCGTGGATCTGGATACAGCGGTCCACTACCCGGCTGGCCGCCTCCGTGGCCATCATCTTGGCCATGGACGCCTCGAAGCGGAAGGGCTCGCCGTGGTCGGCCTTGCTGGCGGCGTCCAGGATGATCCAGCGTGAGGTGCGGATGTCCACCTCGTTGTCCACCAGCATCCACTGGATGGCCTGACGGTTGGCCAGGAGGTCGCCGAAGGTCTCCCGCTGCTTGGCCCAGCGGATGGCCATCCGCTGGGCGGCCACCGCCACCCCCAGGGAGTTGGCGGCGTAGGTGACACGGTTGCGGGTCAGACGGTCATTGGCGATGGCGAAGCCGCCGCCCACCTGCCCCAGGACGTTGCTGTGGGGGACGCGGCAGTTGTCGAACTCGATCTCGCAGGGGTGGTGGACGTTGCGCAGGGTGTGGATCACCCGCCGCACGCGGAAGCCAGGGGTGTCGGTGTCCACGATGAAGCAGGTGATGCCGGCGCGGCCGCGGGCGGGATCCGTCCTGGCGAAGACGAGGCCGAAGTCGGCCTGGTCAGCGCCGGAGATGAAGGTCTTGGTGCCGTTGAGCACCCAGTAGTCACCGTCCCGCACGGCGGTGGTCTTGATGGCCCGCGCCGGGTCGGAGCCGCCGCTGGGCTCAGTGAGGGCGAAGAAGACCTTCTTCTCCCCCCGCAGCAGGGGGTAGAGGTAGCGCTCCCGCTGCTCCTCGTTGGCCTCGTAGAGCTGGACCAGGCCGGCGTGGCCGAAGGTGTGGTAGCAGGGGGCGTAGAGGCCCGCCCGGTGCTGGCTCATCTCCTCCGCCGCCAGGCACTGGGTCACCAGGTCCAGCCCGGGGCCGCCGAACTCGGCGGGGACGAAGAAGTTCCAGAAGCCCATCTCCTTGACCATGGTCGAGAGGCGCTGGTAGTCCTCATCCGGCAGCTCCTCGGCGTCCGGGTCCAGCTCTCCCTCCAGGGGGATGATCTGCTCGTTGACGAAGCGCCGTATCGTCTCCACGATGAGCCGCTGTTCGTCGGTCATGCGCAGGTCCATGGCGTCCTCCTCCCTCTCGTGGTGCTGGCTATGCTCTCAGCCCTGCCGCGTCCAGTGGAAGCGGCCCAGGGGCGGCAGCTCGCCGGGGGCCGCCTCGTTCCCCTCGGGGAGGCGGCCGTGCTCCTCACGGTAAAGGGTCAGCAGCTCCGACCAGCGGGTCATGTACGAGGAGTTGACCTCGTAGCGGTAGAGGCGGGCCCGCTCCCGGATGACGGGATTGCTCTCCTGGGCGGGGTCGAAGTGGTGGGCGATGCGCCCCCGCAGGCCGAAGGCGTCCCGGCCCCCGGCGCAGCCGATGTAGATGACGTTCCCCTCCTCGTCCCCCAGCTCGTAGACGCCGAGGGCGGCAGGCAGCCGCCGTAGCTGGGACGGGTCGAAGCTGGTCCAGGGCTTCCGTATGGGCATCGTCCTTCCCCCTCATACGGCGCTGGGCGCCCCGGGCAGCCGGGGCTGGCGGGCCACCACGCCGGAGCTCTCCAGCGCCTCAATCTCTTCCCGTGCGAGGCCCAGCAGGTCCCCCAGCACGTAGTCTATATGCTCGCCGAAGCGGGGGGCCGGCCCCGCCGGGGTGGCTGCCATCTCCTGGTAGCGGAAGGCCAGGCCGGGCACGGGCGCCGTCCCCATCTCCGGGTGGCGGACGGGGACGAAGTAGCCCCGGGCCGCATACTGGGGGTCGCGGTGGAGCTGGCCGGCGTCCAGGACGGGAGCGGCGGGGACGCCAGCCTCCTGCAGGAGATGCATCGCCTCGTAGGCGTCCCGCTCCCGTGTCCAGGCAGCGATCTCCTCGTCCAGCTCGTCCTGGTGGCGGTAGCGTTCCGTCAGGGTGCGGAAGCGGGGGTCTTGGGCCAGCTCAGGCCGGCCCATGGCCTGGCAGAGGGCCTGGAAGGCGGCATCGGACGGGCAGGCGATGGCCAGCCAGGCGTCCTCGCCCCGGCAGGGGTAGACGCCGTGGGGGGCCATCCAGGGATGGCGGTTGCCCAGGGGAGCGCCGGGGCGGCCGTTGAAGAAGGCGTCCAGGAGGGCGTCACCTACCAGGGGGAGCTCGCTGTCCAGGAGGGCGCACTCCAGGAACTGCCCCTCCCCGGTGAGGCGCCTGTGCCAGAGGGCGGCCATGGCGGAGAAGGCGGCCAGCAGGCCGGCGTTGTAGTCGCAGAAGAAGTTGCCCGGCTTCATGGGGCGCCCGGCGCCCCGGTAGCCGGTGAGGTGGCAGAGGCCGCTCATGGCGTCCACGCCGGGGCCGTAGGAGCGGCGGTCGCGGTAGGCCCCGGTGCGTCCGAAGGCGGGCATGGAGACGACGATGATGTCCGGCCGGGCCTGGCGCAGGTCTTCGTACTCCAGGCGCAGCCCCTCCAGCGCCCGGGGTGAGAAGTTCTCCAGGACGATGTCGCACAGGGCGGTGAGGCGCAGGAAGAGTTCCCGCCCCTCCGGGCGGGCCACGTCCAGGGGGAGGCCCACCTTACCGCGGTTGAGTTCGTTGAACATGGGGACGCGGTTGTAGGGGCGGTCCGGCGCCCCGGGGACGAGGGGGCCGACGACGGCAGGGTTGCCGCGGTGGGTGGGTTCCACCTTGATGACCTCGGCGCCCAGGTCGGCCAGGACGAAGCCGGCCACCGGGCCGGCGACGGCATTGGTGAACTCCAGCACGCGCACGCCCTCCAGGGGCTTCTCCATAGGCCCTCCTCCTACACGATGCCGGCCTGTCTCAGACGCACCAGCTCCTCCCGCGGGAGGCCCAGTTCCCCGCAGAAGACCTGCTCGTTGTGCTCGCCCAGCAGGGGGGCGCGGCCCACCCGCCAGGGGGTGGCACTGAGCTTCACCGGCGCACCCAGTTGGCGGACGCGGCCGGCGACCGGGTGCTCCACCTCCACGAAGCTGCCGCGAGTGCGGTGGTGGCCGTGGCGGTCCTCCAGCACCTCCAGCGGGTCGAGCACCTCCGTGAAGGGGAGGCGCAGCTCCTGGGCCAGCTCCACCGCCTCCCACTTGCTCTTGTCGGCCAGCCAGGCGTCCAGGCGGGCGTCGATCTCGTCGGCGTGGGCGGTCATGGCCTCCAGCACCTGCGGGCTGGCCAGCCAGGGGTCCCCCACCAGGGCGGCCAGGAGGTCCGGGTGACGGTTGTTGGAGTGGGCGTGCACCCAGCCATCGCGGCAGGGGCGGAGGGTGGAGGGGTAGGGGTGGCGGTCGCCCACGCCGATGAGGCGGGTGCCGTTGCGCTTCCACACCTGGCCGAAGAGGTAGGCCAGCACTGGCGGCCCGCCCATGAGGAAGGTGGCCGCCTCCGCCACCGAGACGTCGGCCACGTCCCCGGCGCCGCGGGCCTCCCGGGCCAGGAGGCCGGCCATCACCGCCACCGCCGCCTGCAGGCCGGCCTGGTACTCGGCCAGGAAGCCGTGGGGCTTCAGGGGTTCGCGGTCCGGCTCTCCGGTGATGGACATGTAGCCGCTCAGGGCCTCCGCCACCAGCTCCGTCCCCTGGTAGCGGGCGTAGGGCCCCCGGGAGCCGAAGTAGGTGACCACGGCGGCCACCAGGCGGGGGTGGCGGCGTGGCAGCTCCTCCGGCGTCAGGCCGAGCTCCTCGGCCCGCTGGGGAGGCAGGTCATGGACCAGGGCATCGGCCCGCTCCAGCAGGCGGCCCAGCAGCTCGCGGCCGCTGGGGGAGCCCACCTCCAGGGTGACGCCCCGCTTGGCCTGGTTCAGGTGGAGGAAGAGGCCGCTCTTCTCCGGGTGGGGCACGTCCCCCGGGAAGGGCCCGTAACGGCGCAGGGGGTCCCCCTCCGGGGGCTCCACCTTGAGCACGTCGGCACCCATGCCGGCCAGGAGGCGGCCGCAGTAGGCGCCGGCCACGGTGGTCGTCACCTCCAGCACCCGTAGGCCGTTCAGGGGGCCAGCCACGGCCGCTCCCCCGGCTACTGGCCCTTGAAGCGGGGCTGCCGCTTCTCCAGGAAGGCGGCGATCCCCTCCCGGCCGTCGGCGGTGCGGGCCATGTCGGCGATGGTGCGCGCCTCCCACTCCATCTGCGTCTCCAGGCTCTCCTGCCAGGACTGATAGATGAGGCGCTTGGCGCCGCCGTAGGCTCGCGTCGGCCCTTCCGCCAGCTGACGGGCCAGGGACTCCACCTCCGATGTCAGGGACTCGTCCGGCACCACCCGGTTGACGATGCCCATCTCCAGCGCCTCCTGGGCGGAGAGCATGCGGTTGGTGAGGGTCAGCTCCAGGGCCCGCCGTACGCCCACCAGGCGGGGCAGGAAGTAGGTGCCGGAGCCGTCCGGGGTGAGGCCAGCCCGCGTGTAGGCCATGACGAAGCGAGCGGACTGGACAGCCACCGCCAGGTCACAGGCGCAGACCAGGCTCATCCCCGCCCCGGCGGCGGTGCCGTTGACAGCGGCGATGACCGGCGCCTCCATGCGGGAGAAGCGGGAGACGGCGGCGTGGAAGTAGGTGGTGAGCTCCTTGAGGAGGCGGGGGAGATCCTCCCCGGCGGTGGCGAAGCTCTTCAGGTCGCCCCCGGTGCAGAACATGGGGCCGCTGCCCGTCAGCACCACCGCCCGCACGCCCGGGTCCTCGTCGCAGCGGAGGGAGACGTCCAGCAACTCCAGGGCCATCTCGCGGTTGATGGCGTTCCCCACCTCCGGTCTGGACAGGGTGACCCAGCCCACCCCGTCCCGGACCTCGAAGCGGAGGGCCTTGTACTCAGGCATGGCTTTACCTCCTCTCCGGTGAGTCTTCAGCGTTAGTATAGTGCCCTCTCTCTGGCAGTGGGGCAGGGAGGCCCCAAGCTTCCCCGAGGATAGGGCTGCGGGGGCTGGCTTGACAAGCCTGCCAAAGCTCATTAGATTTGGGCTGCCTCATACCGAGCAGGCGGGAAAGGAGGGGTCAGCGATGCCTGCACAACCGGCACGCCTGGCGGAGGTCAAGGTAGGGGACATACGCATCGTCTTCCTGCCCGACGGGAGCGCCGCCCTCGAGCCCACCGCAGCCTTCCCCGAGACCAACAAGGAGATCTGGCAGTCCCACAGCAAATGGCTGGATCACCAGGGCAGGCTGGTGGCCAGCTTCGGCAGCTTCCTCATCCGCACGGGGGCCCGCAACATCCTGGTGGACCTGGGCTTCGGCGATAAGGGCGTGGACTTCCCCGGCTTCGGCCCGCTGATGGGCGGGGCCCTGCTGGAGAGCCTGCGCATCGCCAAGCTGGAGCCCGGTGACATCGACACAGTGGTCTACACCCATCTCCACCTGGACCACGTGGGCTGGACGAGCCACGCCGTGGGCCACACCCGCGTCCCCACCTTCCCCAGGGCCCGTCACCTGACCATGAAGGAAGAGTGGGAGTACTGGTACGGCAAGGACGACCCCCTGGGCCCCGACCGCCACGAGGTCCAGGACCATCTGGAGAACTGCGTCGAGTTCGTCAGCGACGGCCAGGCCATAGCCCCGGGCGTCAACATCCTGGCCACCCCGGGCCACACGCCCGGCCACCTGAGCGTCGTCATCTCCTCGGGCACCGAGCGGGCCATCCTCTTCGGCGACTCCATGCACTGTCCCGTCCAGTTCGAGGCCACGGAGTGGGCCATGGTGGCGGACGTGGACAAGGAGCTGGCCAAGCGGACGCGGGAGCGGGTCATCCGCGAGCTGGAAGACCCCTCCACCTTCGGCGCCGCCGCCCACTTCCCCAACTTCATCTTCGGGCGGTTGATGCTGGCCGAGGGTAAGCGCCAGTGGACCATGGTGGCCTAGGGCCCTGACCCGACGAGGGCCACGCCCTGGGGGTCCGGAGGGCCGGGGCGCCCCGGCCCTCCGGACGGGGTGCTTTGGAGCGCAGCATGGCCGGCCTCGACGTCAGCGGTCGGGTAGCTGTAGTGGGCGTGGGGATGTCGCGCCTGGAGCGACGCTCGCCCCGCAGCAATCTGGCCCTGGCGGCCGAGGCCCTCAAGGAGGCGCTCCGGGACGCCGGCCTCGCCAAGAGCGAGATCGATGGCCTGGTCACCAACATCGGCCATCCCCTGGGCGTGGACTACGACCGCCTGGCCGAGGCCTTCGGCCTCCGCCTCTGCTACTCGGAGCAGACGTGGACGCACGGCCGCTTCATGGGCCCTGCCCTGCAGCACGCTGTCCTGGCGGTGGCGGCCGGGCTGGCCCGGGTGGTGGCCTGCCTGGTGGGGATCCGCTTCAGCCGCCCGGGGCACATCGGTGGCCCCCGCGACCCGGAGGCGACGCGTCAGGGCGGCGGCTCCCACGGTGAGGCCCCCCACTACGGCATCGTCACGCCGGGCGCCGGGGCAGCCATGGCCTGGCGGCTCTACCTCTCCCGCTACGGCGGCCGCCCGGAAGACCTGGCGGCCGTGCCCATCGCCATCCGGAAGCACGCCTCCCTGAACCCGCAGGCCATCATGCGCACTCCCATCACGCGGGAAGACTACCTGAACGCCCCCTTCATCATCGAGCCCCTGCGCCTCTTGGACTGCTGCCTGGTGAGCGATGGCGGTGCCTGCGTCATCGTCGCCTCCCGGGAGAGGGCGCGGGACTGCCGCCAGCCGCCGGTGTTCGTCCTGGGGATGCAGGGGATGCGGGCAGGACGGGAGGAGTTCGTCTTCGGCCGGCCGGGGCTGGGCGCCTGGCAGCAGAGCGTCAGCGACGACCTGGAGAGGGAGCACCCGGTCTACGGGATGGCCGGCGTGGAGCAGAAAGATATGGACGGCCTCTACGTCTACGATGCCTTCGCTCCCCAGGTGGTCTTCACCCTGGAGCGCTTCGGCTTCGCCGGGCCAGGGGAGGGGCTGGCCTGGGTGCAGGACGGCCGTATAGAGCTGGGGGGAGAGCTGCCGGTGAACACCAACGGCGGCCTCCTCTCGGAGGGGCATGTCTCCGGCTGGAACCACGTGGTGGAGATAGTGCGCCAGCTACGGGGCGAATGCGGCGAGCGCCAGATCCCCGGCGCCCGCCTCCTGCAGTGGGCCACCACCTTCGGCGATTCCCTCATCTTCGGGAGGGAGTGATGGCGGAGGAGCGCCCCCTGCCGCCCCTGCATGAGGACGAGCTCCCCTTCTGGGAGGGAGCGCGGCGGGGGGAGCTGCTCCTCCCCCGCTGCGGTGACTGTCAGCATACGTGGTGGCCCCCAGGCCCCGTCTGTCCGCAGTGCCTCTCCGACCGGGTGGAGTGGCGACGCGCCAGCGGCCGCGGTGTGGTGGCCTCCTGGGTGGTCTTCCACCGCCGTCTCGTCCCCGGCTTTGAGCCGCCCTACAACGTGGCCTGGGTCCAACTGGAGGAAGGGCCGCGCCTGGTGGCCAACCTGGTGGACGTCCCCCTGGCGGAGATAAGGACGGGGATGCCAGTGGAGGCCGTCTTCCAGCGCCTGACGGACGAGGTCACCCTGGTCCAGTTCCGTCCCCGGCGCCAGTCCTCCTAGGCGAACTCGGGCCGCACCTCCCGGGCGAAGCGGTCCAGCACCTCCAGGGCTGCCTCCACGCCCTGGCGCAGGGGCGGCTCCAGCAGGACGTGCTGCACTCCCAGGCGCTGGTACTCCTGAAGCCAGCGCTTTATCTGGTCGACGCTGCCCACCAGGGGTGGCCCCTCCTCCGGCTGGTTGCGGATGCGGATGGGCAGCCGCACCGAGAGGGTGAGGGAGGCGGGGTCGCGCCCGGCCTCCCGGGCGAACTGCTGCACCGTCTGCCAGCGGCCGGCCAGGTCTTCGGGCGGGTGGAAGGCGGCGTGCCAGCCGTCGCCCAGGACGCCGGCCCGCCTCAGGCCCGCCCGCTCGTGCCCGCCGATCCAGATGGGGGGCGGCACGGTGGGGCGGGGCTCGCAGCGCACGCCAGCGATGCGGTAGAAGCGTCCCTCGAAGCGGGGCTCCTCCTGGGTCCAGATGGCCCGCAGCACCTGGATATGCTCGTCGGTGCGCTGGCCGCGGTGGTCCCAGGGCATCCCCAGGGCCTCCGCCTCCTCCCGCATCCAGCCGGCGCCCGCCCCCAGGATGAGGCGGTTGTTGGAGAGGACCTGCAGCGTCCCCAGCATCTTGGCGTTGAGCACCGGGTTGCGGTAGGGGAGCACCATCACGGTGGTGCCCAGGTAGACCCGGCTGGTGGCCCCGGCCACGAACGCCAGGGTGGTGACGCACTCCAGCCAGGGGGTGTCCGGGGGGAGGGGAAAGCGCCCCGTCTCCCGGTAGGGATAGCGGGACTCCACCTCCCCCGTGGGGAAGACGATGTGGTCGCTGGCCCAGACGGAGTCATAGCCCATCTGCTCCACTGCCTGGGCGAAGCGGACTATGTCCTCCGGGCTGTACTGGGCGGAGATGTGGAGCAGGTGCGCGCCGAATTTCATGCGGCCCCCCCGTTGCAAAGGGATTAAAAACTGCGAGAGGCTACAGCTCCCTAGAAAAGTCCGCTTCATGATAGCAACCGCCCCACCGGGAGGTCAACGGCGGGGCGGAGGCGCTCCGCGGGGCGGCCTGGACGCCATCCCGCCGGCGCGATAATGGTAGCCGATGGGCGCCACCGTCCTGGTCGGCACCTGCTCCTGGACGGACAAGACGCTGCTGGAGAGCGGCTGGTATCCCCGCGGCGTCAACACGCCGGAGGAGCGGCTCCGCTACTACGCCCAGCACTTCCCCGTAGTGGAGGTGGACAGCAGCTACTACGCCCTCCCCAGCGAGCGCAACGCCGGCCTGTGGGTGGAGCGCACGCCGCCCCACTTTCGCTTCGATATCAAGGCCTTCTCCCTCTTCACGCACCACCCCACGCCCGTCAGCGCCCTCCCCCGCGACGTGCGAGATGCCCTGCCCCACGGCCTGCGGGAGCAGGAGCGCCTCTACTACCGTGACCTCCCCCCGGAGCTGCGGGACGAGCTGTGGGAGAGGTTCGCCGCCGCCCTCCTCCCCCTGGACAGCGCCGGCAAGCTGGGGGTCATCCTCTTCCAGTTCCCGCCCTGGTTCCTGCCCGGCAAGGAGTCACGACGCTACATACAGGAGCTGCGGGAGCGGCTGCCCCAGTACACGCCCGCCATCGAGTTCCGGCAGGAGCGCTGGCTGGGCGAGGAGCGCGACCGCGCCGCCGTGCTCCGCTTCCTGCGGGAGCACCGACTGCCCCTGGTCTGCGTGGACGAGCCCCAGGGCTTCGTCTCCAGCGTCCCTCCCCTGGCCGAGGCGACGGCCGAGGTGAGCGTCGTGCGCCTCCACGGTCGCAACGCCACCGCCTGGCAGGCCAAGGGGGCCACGGTGGCGGAGCGCTTCAACTACCTCTACGAGCGGGAGGAGCTGGAGGAGTGGGTGCCCCGCGTCAGGAAGCTGGCCCAGGAGGCCCAGGAGGTGCACGTCCTCTTCAACAACTGCTTCCGCGACTACGCCGTGCGCAACGCCCAGCAGATGAGGGAGCTGCTGGCCGCCCAGTAACAGCTGCCCCTCCCTCGCGTCTACCTCAATGGGGACGCCCGTCGGCCTGGCCCTCGCCGGCGAGCGGGGCCGCATCCCTCGCTCCCGAAACCCGGGCCCGCCGGAGGGCGAACCGCCATGCTCGTCCATCTCTTTACGCCGGACAGCTACTTCTTCAATCCCTACGCCCTGCCCCGCTTCCTGGTGGGCGGACTGGCCCTCCTCCTGGCGGCGATAGTCCTGGTGCGGGAGCCTCGCTCGCCGGTGAGCCTCTCTTTCCTCTCCGTCATCCTGCCCGTGGTCGTCTGGCTCCTGGGCTACGGGATGGCCTTCTCCACCGAGGACGCCGCGCTGGCCCTGGTCTGGACGAAGACGGTCTGGTTCGGGGTAGCCTTCATACCGACGACCTCGCTCCTCTACACCGTGAGCAGGACGGACAGGTGGCGGGAGCGGTGGCCCTGGGTGGCGATGAGCGCTCTGGGCTCCGCCCTCTTCGGCGGCCTCGCTGTGGCCACGGACTGGCTGGTGGACGGACTCTATAGCTACCCTTGGGGCTACTACGGGCGGAGCGGCCCGCTCATCTGGCCCTTCCTGCTCTTCTTCGTTTTGCCCATAGCCGCCGGGCTGCGGCTCTGCTGGCAGGAGTACCGTCGTTCGCCTCCCGGCGTGAGGCGGCTGCGGCTGCGGGCCACCCTCCTCACCTTCGGCCTGAGCAGCCTGGGCATCGTGGATTACCTGCCCGACCTGGGCGTCCCCGTATACCCCTTCGGCCTCGTGGCGGTCCTGGCCGGCGTGCTGGTGGCCGCCCGCAGCATCTGGCGCTACCGCCTGGTGGATATCACGCCCGCCCTGGCAGCGGAGGAGATCATCAGGACGATGGCCGATGGCCTCCTGGTGACGGACGCCCAGGGCCTGGTCCGGGTGGCTAATCGGGCCGCCGCCGAGATCCTGGGCCTCTCCGAGGAGGAGATGCTGGGGAGGCCGCCTCCGGCGCCCATCGCGGTCGCCCTGGCGTCCCAGGAGCTGGCCCGCACGGGGGTATTGCAGGGCCACGAGATGGATTATCGGTCGGAGAGGGGCGGCCCGCGCGTCCTCCACCTGAGCGCCTCCACCATGCATGACCCCGCCCGGGGCCTCCTCGGCGTCGTCTCCGTCGTCCGGGACGTGACGGAGCGGCGGCGCATGGAGCAGGTCATAAGCCACCTGTCCTACCACGACCCGCTGACAGGGCTGCCCAACCGTGCCCTCCTGCGCGACCGCCTGAACGTGGCCCTGGCCCAGGCCCGCCGCAGTCAGGAGAGAGTGGCCGTCCTCGTCCTGGACCTGGACCGCTTCAAGACGGTCAACGACGCCCTGGGCCACGAGGGGGGCGACGAACTGCTGCGCGCGGCGGCCAGGGCCCTCGTCTCCCTGGCCCGAGAGGGGGACACGGTGGCCCGCGGCGGCGGCGACGAGTTCATCCTCGTCCTCTTCGGCGTCTCCCTGCGGGACGTGGAGGCAGTGGCTCGGGAGATACTGCAGACCTTCCGCATGCCCTGGTCGGTGGGGGGACAGGAGTTCCGCGTCACGGCCAGCATCGGCATCGCCCTCTATCCTCTGGACGGCCAGGACGCCGATGCCCTGCTGCGCAGCGCCGACACGGCCATGCACCAGGCCAAGGAGCAGGGCCGGGACACCTACCGCTTCTACGATGCCGCCATGCGGGCCCGCATCCTGGAGCGGCTGGCCCTGGAGCAGGAGTTGAGGCGGGCCCTGGAGCGGGACGAGCTGGTCCTCCACTACCAGCCCGTGCTGAGCGTGGCCACCGGCCAGGTGGTGGGGGTGGAGGCGCTGGTCCGCTGGCAGCACCCGGAGCGGGGCCTCCTCTTCCCCGACGCCTTCATAGGTCTGGCGGAGGAGGGGGGCCTCGTCCCCTACATAGACGCCTGGGCCCTGGCCGCCGCCTGCCGCCAGGCCCAGCGCTGGCGGCGCCAGGGCCTGCCCCCGCTCCAGGTGGCGGTGAACGTCTCCACCCGCAGCTTCCGCCAGGGGCCGTGCCTGGAGGCCCTGAGGGGGCTGCTGGCGGACGACTGGCCGGGCCCCGGCCACCTGATGCTGGAGATCACGGAGACGGCGGCGCTGGAAGACCCCAACGCCACCATAGACGCCCTGCGCTCCCTCAGGGCGATGGGGGTGGAGGTGGCGTTGGACGATTTCGGCACCGGCTACTGCTCCCTGACCTATCTCAGGCGCCTCCCGGTGGACGCGGTGAAGATAGACCGCTCCTTCGTCCAGGGGCTGCTGGTCAACCCCGCCGATGAGGCCTTCGTCACAACCATCATCGGCCTGGCCCACGGCCTGGGGCTGCGGGTGGTGGCGGAGGGGGTGGAACGGCCGGAGCAGCTAGCCTCGCTGCGCAGGCACGGCTGCGACTACTGGCAGGGCTTCCTCTTCGCCCGGCCGATGCCGGCCGCCTCCCTGGAGCGGCTGCTGGCCGAGACAGCAGTCTAGTACATCATGGAGGGGCCGGCCCGCTCCGCCAGGGGGCTCCTGAAGGAGGGGTCCGTCATGACGTTGACGATGGCCAGCCGGCCGGAGGCCAGGGCGGCCTCCAGGGCGGGCCTTATCCTCTCCGGCTCCTCCACGCAGACGCCATAGCCCCCCACCATCTCAGCCATCATCTCGTAGCGGGCGGGCAGGAGGGCGGAGGCCTCCGGCAACTGGGGCCAGGCGGGGGCCTGAGTGCGTCCCCGGTTCCCCGTCACCCCCTGGTTGTTGCTGATGACGAAGACCACCGGCGCCCCCACGCGGGCGGCCGTCTCCACCTCCATGGCACTGAAGCCGAAGGCGGAGTCCCCCAGCACCGCCACCACCGGCCCCTCCGGCCGGGCCAGCTTGGCGCCGATGGCGTAGGGCACCCCCGTCCCCATGCAGGCGGAGGTGCCGGCGTTGAGGATCTGCTTGGGGCGGTAGGCGGGCTGCACCTGACGGCCCACCGCCATGATGACCTCCCCTTCCATGACCACCGTCGCCTCGCGGGGGAGGACGTCCCGCACCTCGCCCCAGAGGCGGTAGGGGCTCACGGGGCGGGCATCGGAGCGCAGCAGCTCCTCGAGCTGGGCCTGGCCCCGCTCGCCCTCGCGCCGCAGCCCCTCCAGCCAGCCCGTATCCTGGCAGCGCAGGCGACGCCCCCTGAGGGCCTCGTGCAGCGCTTCCGCCGCGGCGGCGCAGTCGGCCACCAGGCCCAGCTCCACCGGGGCGCCGCTGTACAGCTCCTCCGCCACCACGTCCACCTGGACGATGCGCACGCCCTCGGCGAAGCGGGGCGGCCGGCCGTAATGGAAGATCCAGTTGAAGCGTCCGCCCATCATCAGCACCACGTCGGCCTGGCGGAGGGCCAGGGAGCGGGCGCTGCCCACGTTTCTGGGGTCGTCGTCGGGCACGACGCCCCGCCCCATGGGGGAGGCGAGGAAGGGGAGGCCCAGCCCCACCAGGCGCTCCAGGGCGGGGCCGGCCCCGGCCCAGGCCGCCCCCTTGCCGATGAGGACCAGGGGACGCTCCGCCTCCGCCAGCAGGCGGGCCGTCTCCTCTATGGCGGCGGCGTCTGGCTGGGGCCTGGTCACCCTGGGCGTCTGGTGGACGAAGCGCACCGCCTCCGCCGCCACTCGCTGCCCGGGCAGCTCGCCCGGGAAGTCCAGGTAGACCGGCCCTGGCCGGCCGCTGACGGCCTTCCCCAGGGCCAGGTGGAGGTACTGAGGGATGCGCTCCACGCTGTCCACCTCCACCGCCCACTTGCAGAAGGGGGCCAGCGCCCGCACCTGGTCCGTCTCCTGGAAGCTGCCCAGCCCCCGCTCCCGGGCCAGGCCGGAGCCCCCCAGTACCACCACCGGCCAGCCATTGGCCTGGGCGGCCAGCAGACCGGTGACGGTGTTGGTGGTGCCGGGCCCGGAGCCGGTCATCACCACGCCGGGGCGCCCCGTCAGATAGCCCCAGGCCTGGGCCATGAAGACCGCCTGCTCCTCGTGTCGACAGCCGATGAAACGTATCCCTTCCCTTCGCAGGGCGTACATGGCGGGGATCATGGGCCCCGCCACGATGCCGAAGCAGGTATCGATCCCCGCCAGGGCGAGCTGCCGCGCTATCACCTGCCCACCGCTCAGCTCCTCGTTCATGCCTGCGTCCTCCTCCGGCGCGATGTCCCGCCCCAGCGTAGAACAGGGACTGCCCGCTCTACAAGGCCCGGGGCTGGCCGGGCAGTCGCCTCGCCGGTTACCCTGGTGGCGTGGGAGCGCTCCGCCCGCGCTGTAGCGGCCTCGCCCGGGCGCCGCGGGCCCTCTGGTGGGGGCTCCTGGGCCTCCTCGCCCTGGGGCTGGCCTGCGGCGGGGGTGCTGCCCCTTCCCCCTCCCCGAGGGCCGGGGAGACGCCCCGGCTGGTCCCCGCCAGCCCGGTTGCCCCTGCTGCCCCGGCCTGGCGCATCAGGGCGCCCGTCCCCACCCCCCGCAGCGAGGTGGCGGCGGTGGCCCTGGACGGCCGCATCTACGTCATCGGTGGGATGGGCCCCGCCGGCGATGTGGGCCGCACCGTGGAGGTCTACGACCCGGCCGCCGATACCTGGCAGGCCGTCGCCCCCCTGCCGGAGAGCCTCCACCACGTGGCCGCCGTCGCGGTGGGAGGGAAGCTCTACGTTATAGGCGGCTTCAGGGGAGGTGGATTCGCCCCGGTGAACAGCGTCTACGAATACGACCCGTCCACGGACCGTTGGGCGCGCCGGGCACCCATGCCCACGGCGCGGGGAGGCCTGGGGGCGGGCGTCATCGGCGGGAAGATACACGCGGTGGGGGGCGTCACCGCCGCTGGCGGCGCCAATGTGGGCGTCGTCGAGGTCTACGACCCGGCCACCGACACCTGGGAGCGGCGGGCCGCCATGCAGGTGGCGCGCGATCATCTGGCGGTGGCGGTGGTGGGAGACAAGCTCTACGCCATCGGCGGCCGCGTCGCCCTGGACTTCGGGCGCAATGTGGACGTGACGGAGGTCTACGACCCGGCCACCGATACCTGGCGACGCCTCAGCCCCCTGCCCACGCCCCGTAGCGGCATCGCCGCCGCCGTGGTGGGAGGCCGCATATACGTCTTCGGCGGGGAGGAGCCCGCCGGCACCTTCGACGAGAACGAGGCCTACGACCCCGCCACCGACCGCTGGAGCAGCCAGCCCCCCATGCCCACGGCCCGCCACGGCCTGGGGGCGGCGGCGGTGGGCGACACTATCTACGTGCTGGCCGGCGGCACCTCGCCCGGCCTCTCCGCCAGCGACAGGAACGAGGCCTTCACCCCTGGCCGCTGACCGGGTCCGCCCCTACTCCTGCCGGGAGATGGAGGAGGAGAGGATGCGGCTCAGGTTGGCCAGCGCCCGGTACTGGAGGGAGTGCACCTCCGAAAGCTTCCGGCCCAGGAGGCGCGCTATCTCCTCGTATCCCAGGCCGTCCACGAAGCGCAGGAGCAGCACCTGCTGCTCCAGGGGCCGCAGCCGCAGGATGGCCCTGGTGACGTCCTCCTGGTGGCTGTTCCGTTCCGGGGGGTGTGCGGCAGCGACGGCCTCCTCTCCCCCGGGAAGGTGGGCACCGCCGGCCGGGCCCCCGAGCCGGGCCAGCAGAAGGCGGTGAGCGATGCCCAGGAGCCACAGCAGGACGGGGACGTCCCGCCGCGGGCGACGCCGCGCCTCCGACCAGGCCTGGAGGAACGTCTCCGTGCTCAGCTCCTCCGCCTGGGCCCTGTCGCGGAGGAAATAGTAGGCCCGCCTGTAGACCTGGTCGACGTATCTGTCGTACAGCTCGCCGAAGGCCTGGGCGTCCCCTCTGGCGCAGCGGACTATGAGGTCAGCGTCGTCCGCCGCTGCCTGTTCCTGCGGCCAAGAAGCCATTCTCCCCACCTCCCCCCAGCCCCTGTCGCTGGAGATTATACATAAATTACTCCTTCCTCCAGCCTGTGCCAAGAGGCCCGGGGCTGCCTCTACTGAAAAACTTCCACCGCCGCTCCCGCCCTGCGACGGCCTGACGTGCGGAAGTCCCCCTCCTGCTACGCTTATCTCCCTGCCGGGCCCGGAGTGCTCGGGGAGACAGAGAAAAAACGGGCGTCCGGGCTGGCCGGCGCGCTGTCGGGCCGTGGGGCTGCTATCCTAGTCCGGGCAGGCAGGCGCCAGGGGGTGGACGCCGGCTGGTCGCCGGGCCTGCACTCCACGACGGGAGAGGCGCAGATGAAGGCAGTGCAGATGCACAGGTTCGGGGGGCCGGAGGTGCTGGTCTACGGTGAGGCCCCCCGCCCCCAGCCCGCCCAGGGGGAGGCCCTGGTGCGAGTCCACGCCGCCGGCATCAACCCAGTGGACTGGAAGACGCGCAAGGGGGAGGGCGTGGCCCGCCTCATTCAGGAGTTCCCGGCGGTGCTGGGCTGGGACATCTCGGGGGTGGTGGAGGAGGTGGGGCCGGGCGTGGGCTCGCTGCGGCCGGGGGACGAGGTCTACGGTCTGATCCGCTTCCCCCAGCCGGGAGGCGGCTACGCCGAGTACGCCACGGCGCCGGAGGAGCACCTGGCGCCCAAGCCTCGCTCCCTGGACCACGTCCACGCCGCCGCCGTCCCCCTGGCCGCCCTCACGGCCTGGCAGGCCCTCTTCGACACGGCCGGACTGCAGCCCGGCCAGCGGGTGCTGGTCCACGCCGCGGCGGGAGGGGTGGGGCATTTCGCCGTCCAGCTAGCCAAGTGGAAGGGGGCGCACGTCATCGGCACCGCCTCCAGCCGCAACGTGGAGTTCCTGCGCGGCCTGGGCGCCGACGAGGTGGTGGACTACACCGCCACTCCCTTCGAGGATGCGGTGCGGGACGTGGACGTCGTCCTGGACTGCGTGGGCGGGGAGACGCTGGAGCGCTCCTGGCAGGTGCTCCGCCCCGGCGGCGTCCTGGTGACCATCGTGGGCCGCTCACCCCTGGACAAGGCGCAGGAGTACGGCGTGCGGGCGGAGCGCATCGTCGTCCGGCCGGACCGCCAGCAGTTGCAGGAGCTGGCCCGGCTCATCGACGCCGGGGCGGTGCGGCCCGTGGTGAGTCTGGTGCTCCCCCTTCGGGAGGCGCCCCGCGCCCACGAGATCAGCGAGGAGGGACACGTGCGGGGCAAGCTGGTGCTGAGCCTGACAGCCGAATCGTAGCCCTAGAGAGGGGCCAGGGCGGCCTCGCTGGTGCAGCGGGAGCAGAGGCCGTAGAAGTCCATCCGCTGGGAGAGGACGCGGAAGGCGAAGCGTCCCTTTATCTGCTCCTGCAGGCGGGAGAGGAGCCCCTCGTCGTCCGCCGCGTCCTCTATGTTGCCGCACTGGAGGCAGACCAGGTTGGCATGGGGGGTCGTGTTGGCGTCGTAGCGAACCGCCTCCGGGAAGGCCAGCGGCTGGATGAGGCCGTGCCGGGCGAGGGTCTCCAGCGTGTTGTAGACGGTGCCGATGGTAATGTGGGGGAAGTGCTCCCGCACCCGCTGGAAGATCTCCTGGGCGGTGAGGTGCTCCCTGGTGCTGGCCAGCACCGCCGACACCGCCAGCCGCTGAGCGGTGACGCGGATGCCCCGCCGACGCATCAACTGGATGAGGCTGTCCCTGTCCAGAGGGGTCTCCATGACTTCAAGTATCAAATATATATCATACGTCTTTGTCAAGAACCGATGGCAGGATTTGAGAAATAAAGGGCGCGATGGCCCTCCTCCGCGAGGCCTGGTCCTCTTGCTCCGTTACAATGGCGAAGAGAAGGAGTATAACTGGCCCGATGCCCGGACGGATGAGGCCCCTGGCCCTCTTCCTGACCGCCCTGGCCCTGGACGTGGCCCTGGGCGAGCCGCCCACGCCCCTGCATCCCACCGCCTGGGTGGGGAGGACGCTGCCGCCTCTGGAGGGGCTGGGCCTGCGGCTGGATGGCCGTCGGCAGCGCCTTTTCGGCCTGGCGGTGGCGGTGGCCCTGCCCCTCGTCCTCGCCTGGCGGGCCAGTGGCTGGCTGGCCGGGCTGGAGCGTCGCTCCCCCTGGCTGGCATTCCTGGCGGAGGCGGCCCTTCTTAAGAGCACCTTCGCCGTGCGGGGCCTCCTGGGGGAGGCCCGGGCCCTGCGTCAGACCCTGGAGAGGGACGATCTCCCCGCCGCCCGCTGGCGGGCCCGCAGCCTGGTGGGCCGTGACGTCTCCGTCCTGGACGGTCCTCGCCTGGTCTCGGCGGGGCTGGAGTCGCTGGCCGAGAACACCACCGACGCCTTCCTCGCCCCCTGGCTCTATTACCTGCTCCTGGGCACCCCGGGCGCCCTGGCCTACCGTGCCATCAACACCATGGACGCCATGTGGGGCTACCGCGGCCGTTACGAGGAGCTGGGCAAGGCGGCGGCCCGCCTGGACGATGCGGCCAACCTCCTGCCGGCCCGCCTCGCCGCCCTGTTGCTGGCCCTGGCCTCCGGCCGGCCGCTGAGGGCCCTGGCCACCGCCTGGCGCCACCACCGCCGCACCGAGAGCCCCAACGCAGGCTGGACCATGGCGGCCATGGCCGGCGCCCTGGGCGTGGAGCTGGAGAAGCCCGGCCACTATCGCCTGGGGGAGACTCGCCGTCCCCTGCGCCCTCACCTGCTGGACGAGGGGACGGCGATAGTGGCCAGAACGGCCGCCCTGGGGGCGGCCCTGGTGGCGGGCGTCCTTCTCCTTCGGGGGCGGCGCCAGGGGCGGGGCTGAGGCCGGCCCCTGGCAGACGGCCCGACGATGGCCCATCATAATAGGGTCTGGGCGAAGGATATGGAAGCGGTCTATCACGGCGGCCTGGACGAACTGGAGGCGCGGGCCTTGGGGCTCGACCCGGCCAGCGTTCTCGACCTGAGCGCCAGCCTGGCGCCCCTGCCACCGCCGCCCCGGGTGGTGGAGGCGCTCCGGGCCTGTGACTATCGCCCCTACCCGGAGCGCACCTACCAGCGCCTGCGGGAGGCCCTGGCCCAGCGCCACGGCGTGCCGCCGGACTGGGTGCTCCCGGGCAACGGCGCCACGGAGTTGATATACCTGGTCTGTCAGGCCTTCCTGGCGCCCCAGGGGCGGGCGGCCGTCCTCACTCCCGCCTTCGGCGAGTACGAGCGGGCGGCCCGCCTGCGGGAAGCCCAGGTCTTCCACCTGCCCGCCCGGCCGGAGGAGGGCTTCCGCTGGGACGTGGAGGAGCTGGCCGGCCGGCTAAGGGCCCTCAGGCCGGACGTCCTCTTCGTCTGCAGCCCGGCCAACCCCACCGGCGTCTACCTGGGGCGGGAGGAGGTAGAGCGGCTCCTGGCCGCCCTCTCCGGCGGGCTGCTGGTGCTGGACGAGGCCTTCGTCGACTTCGTGGACGGGGCCTGGGACGCCGTGTCCCTGGCCGGTGCGGGCCGCCTCCTGCTGCTGCGCTCTCTGACCAAGGTCTTCGCCCTGGCCGGCGTGCGGTTGGGGTACGCCATCGGCCGGCCACCCCTGCTGGCCGCCCTGCGGGCCCACCAGCCGCCCTGGAGCGTGAACGCCTTCGCCGTGGCCGCCGGCGTAGCCGCCTGCGGCTGCCCTGAGCACGTGGAGAGGGTTCGGCAAACGGTGCGAGAGGCCCGGGAGGCGCTGGCCCGGGGGCTGCGGGCACAGGGGCTGACAGTGCTGGCCGGCGCCGCCAACTACCTGCTGGTGGAGGTGGGGGACGCCCCCTCCCTACGCCGCGCCCTCCTGGAGCGGGGCGTCTGCGTGCGGGACTGCACCTCCTTCGGCCTGCCCCGGCATGTGCGGCTGGCGGTGCCGGCGCCGGAGCAGGTGGAGCGGGTGCTCTCTGCCTTCGCCGGGGCGCTGGCGGCGCGGCCCGGTCTCCATTCCTCCGGGGAGGTCAGAGCATGAAAGGCGTCATCGCAGAGGTCATCGCCTCCGTGGGCCCCCTGGACAAGGAGGCTATGGAGGAGGCCCAGCGGCGGATGGACCGCCTCACCAAGCCGCCGGGCAGCCTGGGCCGTCTGGAGGAGCTGGCAGTGTGGCTGGCCGGCGTCACCGGCCGGCCCCGTCAGCGCCTTCCCCACAAGACGGTGGTGCTGATGGCAGCGGATCACGGCGTCGCCAGGGAGGGGGTGTCAGCCTATCCGTCCTCGGTTACGGCCCAGATGGTGGCCAACTTCCTGCGGGGGGGCGCCGCCATCAACGTGCTGGCCCGCCGGGCGGGAGCGCGGGTGCTGGTGGTGGACATCGGGGTGGCGGCCAGCGTCCCGGAGGCACCGGGTCTGCTGGTGCGCAAGGTGGGACCGGGCACCGCCAATATGGCCGAGGGGCCGGCCATGTCCCGGGCGGAGGCGGAGCGGGCCGTGGCGGTGGGGCTGGAGGTGGCGGCGGAGGAGATAGAACGGGGGGCCCAGGTGCTGGCCACCGGGGAGATGGGGATAGGCAACACGACGGCGGCCAGCGCCATCGTCGCCGCCCTGACGGGCCGGCCGGTGGCCAGCGTCACCGGCCGCGGCACCGGCCTGGACGAGGAGGGCCTGCGGCACAAGGTAGCAGTCATCGAGCGGGCGCTGGCCGTGAACCGTCCCGACCCGGCCGACCCCCTGGACGTGCTGGCCAAGGTGGGAGGGTACGAGATCGCCGGTCTGGTGGGGGTGGTCCTGCAGGGGGCGGCCCGGCGGGTGCCCGTCCTCCTGGACGGCTTCATCGCCGGGGCGGCCGCCCTGGTGGCGGCCCGGCTCTGCCCCCAGGCGCGGGCCTACATGCTGGCCTCCCACTGCTCGGCGGAGCCGGGGCACCGTCCCGCCCTGGATGAGCTAGGCCTCAGACCCCTCCTGGACATGGACATGCGGTTGGGCGAGGGCACCGGCGCTGTCCTGGCCATGCACCTGCTGGACGATGCCCTGGCCATACTGGACGAGATGGCCACCTTTGAAGAGGCCGGCGTCGACGACCGCATCTAGTCCCCTGGAGCCCCTCCTGGCCTCGCTGGGCCTCCTCACCGTCCTGCCGGTGGCCCGGCGGCCCCTGGGGCTGCCGGCATCCGGCTACGCCCTCTTTCCCCTGGTGGGCCTGCTGCTGGGGGGCCTCCTTCTGGGGCTGGACTGGCTCCTCTCCCCCGTCCTGCCGCCGGGGGCCCGCTCCGCCCTGGTGGTGGCGGCCCTGGCCGGCCTCACGGGAGCGCTCCACCTGGACGGCCTGGCCGACACCGCCGACGGCCTGCTGGCCCACGCCGAGCGCTCCCAGCGCCTCCGCATCATGGCCGACCCCCACAACGGCGCCTTCGGCTTCGTGGCGGTGGCCGTCGTCCTCCTGCTGAAATGGGCCGCCCTCATCCCTCTGGAGGGCTGGCTGCGGGACGGCGCCCTCCTGCTGGCCCCGGCCCTGGCCCGGGGAGGCGTCCTCCTGCCCCTCTCACTCTTCCCACCCGCTCGCGAGGAGGGGATGGGGGCCGCCGTTGCCCGCGCCCTGCGGCCCCGACAGGCCCTCCTGGGGCTCGGCCTGACGGCGGCCCTTTCGCTGGCCATCTTCTGGCCCTTCGGCGCGCTGCTGGCCCTGGCCGTCCTGGCTGTGGCCTGGGGACTGGGCCGGCTGGCCACCGCCCGCCTGGGGGGCACCACCGGGGACGTCCTGGGGGCGGCCATCGAGCTGGCGGAGGCGACAGCGCTCCTCCTCTGTGCCTCATCCACCCAACGGGGATGGCTGACCTAACGCCGGGCGAACTGGTATTCGTCATCGGCGGGGCGCGCAGCGGGAAGTCGGCCTACGCCCTGGAGCTGGCCCGCGCCTACGGCGGGCCCGTCGTCTTCCTGGCCACCGCCACCGTGACCGATGAGGAGATGGCGGAGCGGGTGCGCCGCCATCAGCGGGAGCGGCCAGCGGCCTGGCACACCATCGAGGAGCCCCTGGAGCCGGCTGTCGCCCTGGAGCGGGAGGCCCCGCCCGGGGCGCTGGCGGTGGTGGACTGCCTAACCGTCTGGCTGGGGAACCTGATCCACCGCGGCCTGGCTGAAGCCGACCGCCCGACGCCCCGGGAGGTGGCGTCGGTGCGGGAGTCAGCGCTGGGGCAGGTGGAGGCCCTCTGTGGCCTGCCGCGGTCCCGCCGTCTGGCGCTGCTGGTGGTGAGCAACGAGGTGGGGCTGGGGGTGGTGCCGGCCACGCCCCTGGGGCGCCTCTACCGCGACCTCCTAGGGGAGGTGAACCAGCGGGTGGCCGCCGCCGCGGGGCGCGTCGTCTGGATGGTGGCGGGACTGCCGGTGACCATCAAGGGGAAGTAGGGATTGAGGCCCGGCTAGGCCAGCCCGGGCCGTCCCCGTTCCCGGGCCGCCTCTTCCTGACGGCGCGGCTCCACCAGCCAGGCCAGGAAGACCCCCAGGAAGTAGAGGACGACTATCGGCCCCGCCACCAGGGACTGGGTCACCGGGTCCCAGGTGGGGGTCACCACGGCGGCGATGACGAAGGCCAGCACCACTGCGTAGCGCCAGAAGCCCAGCATCTGCCGCCAGGTCAGCAGGCGGAAGCGAGAGAGGTACATCACCACCAGCGGTGTCTCGAAGGTGAGGCCCGTCCAGAAGATGAGGCGGGTGACGAAGTCCACGTAGCTACCGATGCGCAGATTGGGCTGGGCTATCTCGCCCCCCAGGCCCAGGAGGAAGCGCAGGGCCGGGGGTAGCGCCACGTAGTAGGCGAAGGCGCAGCCCCCCAGGAAGAGAAGCGATGCCCCGGCCACCGTCCCGTTGAGCCAGCGTCGCTCCTGTCGCGTCAGCCCCGGCGAGACGAAGGCCAGGAGCTGGTAGACCAGCATGGGCATGCCGAATACGAGTCCCCCCAGGACAGCCACCCGGAAGTAGACACCCAGGAACTCGAAGGGCTCGATGAACTGGAAGCTGACCTGCCCCGGATAGGCCTCCGCTGGCTCCCGCAGGAAGCGGATGATGCGGTCACCGAAGACGGCGGAGACGGCCACGCCCGCCGCCACCCAGAGGACGCTGACGATGAGGCGGCGTCGCAGCTCCTCCAGGTGCTCCAGGATGGTCATGTACTTACCCTCCCCGGGAGGGGGGCGCTCCCGGGAGGGCGGGCGGTGCTCGCTTGCCATGACGCTGCGGTGGGACTAGTGGCGGGGCCGGTCCTCGGGGGCGGGCTCGGCCGTCGTCTCGACGATGGTAGGGCGGTAGGGCGTCCCCTCTAGCTCGCGGGCCGTCTCTTCCAGGGAGCGGCGGGTCTGGGAGGCCTGCTCGTCCAGGGTGCGCCTCAGCTCCTGGACCTCTGCCCGCATCTCCTCCAGCTCCGCCAGTGCCTCCCGGAACTCCTGGCGGAGGTCAGCGTTCAATCCCGCCGCATAGCGGCGCACGGCGCGCACGGCCCGCGCTAGCTGGACGGCTACCTGGGGGAGGCGCTGCGGCCCCAGCACCAGCAGCGCCACCAGCAAGACCATCAGCAGCTCAGGCAGGCCGATTCCCAGGAACTCCACCCTATCACGACCTCGGTCGGCCGCCCAGGGCCCCAGGTCCGTCCCCGCTGGGAGAGGGGCCTAGGGCTCGTCCTCGGCGATGCGGTGCTCGATGATGTAGTTGACGGCGTCCTGGACGGTGACGATCTTCTCGGCGTCCTCATCGGAGATCTCGAAGCTCTTCCCCTCTTGGCTGAACTCCTCCTCCAGGGCCATTATAAGCTCCACCAGGTCCAGGGAGTCGGCGTTCAGGTCTTCGACGAAGGAGGTCTGGGGCGTGATTTGCTCTTCGTCCACGCCCAACTGCTGGGCGATGACCTTCCGCACTCGTTCAAATACGGTGGCCACGGGACACCTCCTTCAAGACGTTTTAGGGGGTCACGATGAGGCTTACCGAGCCCAGGACCCCGTTGACGAAGCGAGGGGAACTTTCGCTGCCGAACTGCTTGGCCAGCTCCACGGCCTCGTTTATGGCAGCCCGTATCGGCACTCTATTATCGATTAGCATCTCGTAGAGGGCAAGGCGCAGGATGTTGCGGTCTACGGCCGGTATCTGCTCCAGGGGCCAGGCCGGCGCCTTGTTGCGGATGACGGCATCCAGCCGCTCCTGGTGCTGGACTACCCCCTGCACCAGCTCCCGGGCGAACTGGGCGGCCTCCTGGGGGAGGTGCTCCTCCGCCAGGAGACGCTCCAGGACGACCAGGGCGTCGTGTCCCGCCACGTCCCTCTCGTAGAGGGCCATGAGGGCCAGGGCGCGGGCCTTGTGTCTCTTGCCAGCCATGCTAGAGGCCGAGCCCCCCGTCCACCGCCAGTACCTGTCCCGTAATGTATGATGCCTCATCGGAGGCGAGGAAGGCTACGACGCCCGCTACGTCCTCCGGGCGGCCCAGCCTTCCCACGACGATGCGCCTGAGCGCCTCCTGCCGCAGCTGCTGGGGCAGGTCTTTGATGAGCTCCGTTTCCACCAGACCGGGGGCCACCAGGTTGGCGGTGATGCCCCGGGAGCCCACCTCCCGGGCCACCGCCTTGGTGAAGCCGATGAGTCCTGCCTTGGCAGCGGCGTAGTTGGCCTGGCCGGCGTTGCCGGCCAGCCCCGTCACGCTGCCGATGTTGATGATGCGCCCCCAGCGCTGACGGATCATGTAACGGAGGGCCGCCTTGGTACAGAGGAAGGCGCCCTTGAGATTGGTGTCCAGCACGTCGTCCCAGTCCTTGAGGCTCATGCGGAGGATGAGGGTGTCCCGGTGGAAGCCGGCGTTGTTCACCAGGATGTCCAGCCGCCCGAAGGCGGCTACGACCTCCTTCACCATGCCGTCCACGTCCTCGGGGTTGCTGACATCGCTCTGGACCAGCAGGCAGCGCCGCCCCAGGGCCTCGATCTCAGCGGCGCAGGAGCGGGCCGCCTCGTGGTTGGAGCGGTAGTTGACGGCCAGGTCGGCCCCCGCCTGGGCCAGGCGCAGGGCGATGGCCCGCCCTATCCCACGGGAGCCGCCGGTGACCAGGGCCACGCGGCCCCTGAGGCCGTTCATCTGCAGACCGTTCATGGCACCAACGCCCGCAGACTCTCCACACCGTCCAGACTGATGGCCCGGGCCTCCGGCAAGGTGCGCCGGACGAGCCCGCTCAGCACCCGTCCGGGCCCCACCTCCAGGAAGGTGTCCACCCCGGCGGCGGCCATGGCCTCCAGCGTCTGCTGCCAGCGCACGGGACTGGTGAGCTGGGCCGTCAGCTCCTCCCGCAGCTCCCCGGCGGTGGCCAGGGGACGGGCCCCCACGTTGCCCACCACCGGTATCATGGGGTCGCGGATGGCGGCCGCCTCTATGGCTCTGGCCAGCTCCGCCGCCGCCGGCGCCATCAGACTGGTGTGGAAGGCGCCGGAGACCTGGAGGGGCATGGCCCGGCCGCCCGCCTCTCTGGCCAGCCGCGTCGCCTCCTCCACTGCCTCCAGGCTGCCACCGATGACGGTCTGCTGGGGGGAGTTGTAGTTGCAGACCTCCGCCCCACTGCGGCGGCAGAGCTCGGCCAGGCGCTCCGGCTCCAGGCCCATGATGGCGGCCATGGTGCCCGGGCGCTCGCGTCCCGCCGCTGCCATCAGCTCCCCGCGACGGCGCACCAGCCGCAGTCCTTCCACGAAGTCCAGGGCGCCGGCCGCCACCAGGGCCGTGTACTCGCCCAGGCTGTGGCCGGCCACGAAGGCGGGCCGCCGCTGCACCGCCCCGGTCTCCAGGGCGGCCAGGAGACAGGCCAGGGAGGCGAGGAAGATGGCCGGCTGGGCATTGGCGGTGTCCGTCAGCTCCTCGGCCGGCCCCTCGAATATCAGGCGGGACAGGGGGAGGCCCAGGGCGCCGTCGGCCTGCTGGAAGAGAGAGCGCACCGCCGGGAACTCTTGATAGAGGTCCTGGGCCATGCCCACCCGCTGGGAGCCCTGCCCCGGGAAGAGCAGCGCCAGGCCCTCCTCCACCGGGTACCGCCACAGTCTAGCGAGGGAGTCTTCGACGGGGCCTTCCATCATGGCAACGGGGCGGGCTCGCTTTCCGAGGTGAGCCGTCCCAGTCCGCACTGGGGGTTGGGACAGCGCCCGAAGGCGTCCAGGCGAGAGCGACAGAAGACGCAGTGGGTGGCGTCCCACCAGACGAAGTAGCTGGCCGCCGCTGCCGCCAGCAGCGCCAGGAGCAACGGCGGCAGCGCCAGAAGCAGCCAGCGCCGGGACGTGGGCCTCATAGCTCGCTCCTCCAGTCGGGCCACTGGCAGTATAGCACGGCCCCGGACAACGGGAAAGGCGGACTGGCCCGGCCCAGCGTCCCGTCCGGCAGGTGCAGAGCGGGGCCGCGGCTGCTTTACTATTGGCATCGGGCACGCCGGCCCGGGCCATCGTGGAGGTCGCCATTGGAGACTGCGGAGCTCGTCCTCACACCGCTGCCCCCTTATGACTTCGCTCTGGTCCTGGCCTACCTGCGGGCCTCCCCTGCCACCGTGGTGGAGGAGGTGGGCGACGACGGCACTTACCGACGGGCCCTCCTCCTGGACGGCCGGCCCGTCCTCCTCTCCCTCCGCTCCCTGGGGACGACGGCGGCGCCGCGCCTCCTCCTGGAGCTGAGGGGGGAGGCCCTGGACGGGGCCACGGTGGAGGCAGCAGCCGCCCTGGTGACCCGCATCTTCCATCTGGAGGTGGATCCCGCTCCCTTCCTGGCCGTCGCCCGGGCGGACCCTGTCTTCGGCGCCCTGGTGGAGCGGCTGCCCGGGGTGCGGCCTGTCCTCATCCCGGACCCGTTCGAGGCGCTGGCCTGGGCGGTGCTGGGGCAGCAGATCAACGTCTTCTTCGCCCGCAAGCTGAAACGGACGCTGGTGGAGCTGTGCGGACGGCGACTGGTGGTGGACGGCCACCCCTATCCCCTCTTCCCGGAGGCGGCGGCGGTGGCCCTGCTGGACCCCGAGGCGCTCAGGGCCCGCCAGTTCAGCCGCCAAAAGACGGCCTACCTGCTAGAGCTGGCGCGGGCAGTGGCCCTGGGGGAGCTGGACCTGCCAGGCCTGGCCCTCCTGCCAGCGGAGGAGGCGCTGCGCCGCCTGACCTCCTTCCGCGGGGTGGGCCGCTGGACAGCGGAATACGTCCTGATGCGGGGCCTGGGCTTCCGTGACGTCATCCCGGCGGCCGATAAGGGGCTGTGCGCCGTCATCGGCCGGGCCTACGGCCTGGGCCGCCTGGCCACGGAGGCGGAGGTGCGGGCCCTGGCGGAGCGATGGGCCGGCTGGCGGGGCTGGGCCGCCTTCTTCTGGTGGCTGACCCTCCAGCAGGAGCGACTGGCCCGCCTGGGCGGCTCCGCCCCGGCCGCCGGCGGGGGCTAGCTGGCTTCCTCTATGGCCAGCACCTGACGCCCCCGGTAGGTGCCGCACACGGGGCAGGCGTGGTGCGGCACGCGGGGGCTGCGACAGCGGGGGCAGCGCACCAGGGGCGCCACATCGGCGTGGAGGTGCATGCGCCGCTTGCGCGTCCTGGCGCGGGATGGCTTCTTCTTGGGAACGGCGCCCATGGGCTATTCCTCCTGGCGTAGCCTGGCGGCCAGCCTCCGCAGGGGCTCCCAGCGGCTGTCCAGCCGCTCCGGGCAGGCGCAGGGCCCCTCGTTGAGGTTCTGGCCGCAGTCCGGGCAGAGGCCCCGGCAGTCCGGCCGGCAGAGGGGGTTGAGGGGCTCCGCCATCACCGTATACTGGCGCAGGGCCTCCCGCAGGTCGAGCACAAAGTCAGCGTCGATGAGAAACTGGTCCGTGTCCCTGGGTATGCGGTTGGGCAGGCCGGTGAAGATATCCAGCACCGGCAGGTACTCCTCCTCGAAGTCCAGCCGCAGCCGATAGTCTATCTCGGTCAGGCAGCGAGCACAGACACCGTGGGCCAGGCAGCCCGCCGCCACGTGGACCAGCAGGCCGCGGTCGGTGCGGACCATGTCCATGGTGCCCTCCAGCTCCCGCAGGACTATATCGTCCTCCAGGGCCAGACGGCGCTCCTGCAGTTCGTAGCGGAAGACGGTGCCCGCTGGCTGTCTCAGCTCGTGGGAGACGTGGAACCGCATCGAGGATCACTCTCCGGGGCCGGTCAGAGGGCGGCAGCTTTCGGTCTCCTTGTCACCGGCTCCGTTTCCAGTCTATAATCCCGTCGCGGGCCCTGTCCAGCCCCAGCCCCCTGGCCCCCATGCAGGCCGACCGATGGACGCCTTTTCGTCAGCCCGAGCGAACGAACAGCAGCGGGCCCGGAGATGACCACCGCGGCCGAGCTGTACGCCCTTCAGGAGACTGATCTGGCCATAGACGCTGCCCGTCAGCGCCTCGCCGAGACGGAGTCCCGACTGGGGGAGACGGAGGAGCTGAGAGCCCAGCGGGAGGAGGTGGCGCGCCGTCGGGAGGAGCTGGCCGGCCTGCGCCACCGCCAGCGGGAGGAGGAGTGGGAGGTGGAGGAGCTCCGCCGCAAGGCCAAGGCGGTGGAGGACAAGCTCTACGGCGGCACCGTCCGCAACCCCAAGGAGCTCCAGGACCTGCAAGAGGACCTGGAGGCCCTCAAGCGCCAGCTCTCCCGTCGTGAGGACGCCCTCCTGAACCTCATGCTCCAGGTGGAGGAAGCGGAGCGGCTGCTGGGGGAGGCGGAGGCCCGCCTGGCCGAGACGGAGGCCGTCTGGCGGGATGAGCAGGCCTCCCTGCTGGCCGAGAAGGGGCGGCTGGAGGAGGAACTGTCCAGGCTGGAGGGGGAGCGGGCCCGGCAGGTCGTCAAGGTGGACGCCTCCACCCTGGGCCTCTACGACGCCCTGCGGGCGCGCCGTCAGGGGCGGGCTGTGGCGCGAGTGGAGAGGGGGATGTGCCAGGGGTGCCGCATCTCCCTGCCCATGTCCGTCCTCCAGCGGCTGCGCAGCGGCAACGCCCTAGTCCAGTGCGTGAGCTGCGAGAGGATCCTCTACGCGGGCTGACATGAGGGCCATAGGCTACTTCCCCGGCGCCTCTGCTACCGCCCAGGAGTCCCTGCTGGAGTTCTGCCGCGAGCACGGCCACGAGGCGGTGGCCCTGGTGACGGAGCCCGGCGAGGCCGGCTTTCGGCGGCTGCTGGCCCACCTGGAGCTGATGCCCGCCCTGGTGGTGGTGCCGCGGGCCTCCGTCTTGGGGCGGAGCGCCCGGGAGGCGGCTCGCCGCTACTTCCAGATGGTGGCCCTGGGGGCGGACGTCCTCTCCCTGGCCTCCCGGGACGACGCCGGCCGCGAGCTCCTCCAGGGCCGGGGCGCCGATGGCATGTCCGAGCGGGTGCGGCGGGCCATGGCCCGCCGTGCCGTCAAGGGGGAGGCGCTGGGGCGTCCCCCCTTCGGCTACCGGGTGGGCGAGGGGAGACGGCTGGAGGTCCTCCCGGAGGAGGCGGAGGTGGTGCGACTCATCTTCCACCTCTACGGCCAGGGGCTGGGCCTGCGCCGGCTCGCCCAGCGCCTCAACGAGCTGGGCCTCCTCACTCGCGCCGGCCGGCCGTGGTCGGTGGCGGCGGTGCGGGACATCCTGCGCAACCGTGTCTACGTGGGCACCTATCGTCGCTTCGGTGTGCGGGTGCCCTCCAGCCACCCCGCCCTGGTGAGCCCCCGCGAGTTCGAGAGGGTGCAGATGCGGCTCTCCTCCCAGCGCCAGGGAGGGGAGCGGCTGGCGGGCGGCCAGTTCCCCCTGTCTGGCCTCGCCGTCTGCGGCTACTGTGGTGGGCGCATGGTGGGCGTCACCCGACGCCAGCGCTGGCAGCGCCGCGACGGCAGCGAGAAGAGCGGCGAGTACCGCTACTATCAGTGCGGCTCGCGCGTCAACCGCAGCCTGTGCGATTACCACACCTGGCAGGCGGAGACGCTGGAACGGCGGGTGATAGAGGCCATCAGCGGCGGCCAGGCCCGGCGGAGCGTCGGGCCGCCCCCCAGCGCCCGCGAGCTGGAGGCGGGACTGCGACGGCTGGACGAACGGCTGGCCCGCCTCCTCGCCGAGGCCGGCCGCGGCCGTCTGCCGGAGGAGGAGTGGCGGGCCCAGGGCGTGTCCCTGGCCTTCCGTCGGCTGGCCCTGGAGCGGGCCCGCGCTGGCCTCCCGGAGGGGCAGGCCGCCGCTGTCGCCCGCCTGGAGCGCTGGCACGAACTGGGGCCCGAGGAGCGCCGCGAGGCCCTCCTGGCCCTGGTGGAGAGGGTGATAGTCTGGGACGACCATATAGAGGTGCTCCTCCGTCCCTGATGGACACCAGAATGGGGCGGCTCACCGCCTACGCCGATGGCGCCTCCCGGGGCAACCCCGGCCCGGCGGCCATCGGCGTCGTCCTCCTGGACGAGGAGGGCCGGGAGGTCTACACTATCTCCCGCGCCATCGGCACCGCCACCAACAACCAGGCCGAGTACCGAGCCGCCATAGCGGCGGCGGAGGCCGCCCTGGCCCTGGGGGCGCAGCGCCTGGAGCTGCGTATGGACTCGGAGCTGGTGGTCCGCCAGCTCCAGCGTCGCTATCAGGTGCGGAACCCCGCCCTCAAGCCCCTCTACCACCGCCTGCTGGAGTTGCGGCGCCAGTTCCAGCAGTTCGACGTCCGGCACGTCCCCCGCTCCGCCAACCAGCGGGCTGACGAACTGGCCAACCAGGCCCTGGACCGTCCGCCGGACGGTCGCAGACCCCCGAGGAGCACCCGACCCCGATGAAGGAGGTGATGCCATGACCTGGAAGACCATCCTCTACGAGAAGCGCGACCGCGTCGCTCTCATCACCCTCAACCGGCCCGACGTCCTCAACGCCCTCAGCCCCGACCTGACGGAGGAGCTGACCGAGGCCCTGAGGGAGGCGGAGGCGGACAGCGGCGTGGGCTGCCTCCTGGTAACGGGGGCGGGGCGGGCCTTCTCCGCCGGCGGAGACATGGCCATGTTCCGCCAGGGGCTGGAGGGGCGGGCCGCTCTCCCACTGGACAAGCTGTATGGCCTGGTGGACACCCTCTTCCACCTGAAGAAGCCCACGGTGGCCGCCATCAACGGCCCGGCCATAGGGGGCGGCGCCACCGTCAGCCTCCACTTCGACATTCGCATCGCCTCGGAGCAGGCCCGCTTCGCCTTCATGTTCCCCCGCGTGGGGCTGGTGCCAGAGCTGGGGAGCACCTTCCTGCTCCCCCATATCGTCGGCTTCGCCAGGGCGGTGGAGCTGGTGCTGACCTGTCGCACCGTGGACGCCCAGGAGGCCCTGGCCCTGGGGCTGGTGACCAGGGTGGTGCCTGCGGAGGCCCTCATGGAGGAGGCGATGTCCCTGGCCAGGGAGCTGGCCCACGGCCCCACCCGCACCCTGGCCCGGGCCAAGGAGGTGCTGCAGCGGGGCGTCCAGGGCGACCTGCAGACGGCCTTCCGCTTCGAGCAGGAGGTGCTGGGCTACTGCCTGAGCTCGCCCGAGCACCGGGAGGGGATCGCCGCCTTCCTGGAGAGGCGACAGCCCCGCTGGGTGGAGATAAGCGAGGGCCAGGCCGGCTGAGGGGACGCGCCCCCGCGGCCTGGCGAGAAGGGAGATGACATGGCCCTGCTCATAGCGCTGGGAGAGAAGGCGCCCCGCGTGGCGGAGGGGGTATACCTGGCCCCCAACGCCGTCCTCATAGGGGACGTGGAGGTGGCGGCGGGGGCCAGCATCTGGTTCGGGGCGGTGCTGCGGGCCGATATGGGCCCCATACGCATCGGCCCGGGGACGGCGGTGGAGGACAACAGCGTGGTCCATGCCAACACGGAGATCGGCGCCAACGTCATCCTGGGCCATTCGGTGGTGGTGGAGGGCTGCGTCATAGAGGAGGGGGCCGTCATCGGCAGCCGTTCCGTGGTGCTGATGGGGGCTCGCATCGGCCGGCGGGCCATGGTGGCCGCCGGCAGCGTAGTGACGGAAGGGATGGCAGTGCCGCCAGAGACGCTAGTGGCCGGGGCGCCCGCCCAGGTGAAGAAGCCCCTGGGCGGCTCCTCCCGGGACTGGGTGGAGCGGGCGGCCCGGGACTACCAGGAGCTGGGACGCCGCTATCTGAGGGAGGCCCGGCCCCTGCCGGGCGGGCGCGCCGACTAGCCGGAGACGGGGCCG
The DNA here is from genome assembly GCA_034435615.1 of Dehalococcoidia bacterium. Classification (GTDB taxonomy): domain Bacteria; phylum Chloroflexota; class Dehalococcoidia; order SM23-28-2; family HRBIN24; genus H17-190. Next base: position 24,265 of record DAOTWZ010000019.1, on the reverse strand, counting down.
GCCCCCAGGCCGGGCTCCGTCATGCGGGCCGGGTCCAGCAGTCGCTCCAGCTCCTCCTCGGACAGCTCCGTCCGCTCCCGGGCTACCTCGCGGATAGTGCGGCCGCTGGCCGCCGCCTCCTTGGCGATGGCGGCCGCCGCATCGTAGCCGATGGCCGGGGCCAGGGCGGTGGCCAGCATCAGCCCCTTCTCCACCATTTCCGGCCCCTTCTCGGTGGCCTTGAGGCCGGCCACGCACTTCTCGGTGAAATTCTCCACGGCGCTGGCCAGGAGCTCTATGCTCTCCAGCAGATTGCGGGCGGCCAGGGGCATCATCACGTTCAGCTCGAAGTAGGAGCCCTGGCCGGCCTGGGCCACCGCCACATCGTTGCCGATGACCTGGCCGCAGACCTGGATGAGAGACTCGGCGATGACCGGGTTCACCTTCCCCGGCATGATGGAGCTGCCCGGCTGCACCTCCGGCAGGGCCAGCTCGCCCAGCCCGGCGCGGGGGCCGGAGCCCATCCAGCGGATGTCGTTAGCGATCTTCATGAGGCTTATGGCCACCGTGCGCAGGCAGCCGCTGGCCTGGACGGCGTTGTCCAGGGTGGCCTGCATGCAGAAGTGGTTGTCCGTCTCCCGGACGGTGAGGCCCAGCTCCTGGGAGAGGAGCTGACAGACCCGGCCGGCGAACTCCGGGTGGGTGTTGACGCCGGTGCCCACGGCGGTGCCGCCCAGGGCCACCTCGGAGAGCTCCTCCTGGGCGGAGCGCAGCCGCTTCAGCGCCCGTTCCACCTGCCCGGCGTAGCCCAGGAACTCCTGGCCCAGGCGGATGGGCGTGGCGTCCTGCAGGTGGGTGCGGCCGGTCTTGATGACGTCCCAGAACTCCTGGGACTTGGCCTGGAGGGCCTGGCGCAGCCGCTCCAGGGCGGGGAGGAGGCGCCTCGACAGCCCGTCCAGGGCGGCCAGGTGCAGGGCGGTGGGGATGACGTCGTTGGAGGACTGGCCCAGGTTGACGTGGTCGTTGGGGTGGACGAGGCGGGAGCCCCGCTCGCCGCCCAGCAGCTCAGTGGCCCGGTTGGCGATGACCTCGTTGGCGTTCATGTTGGTAGAGGTGCCGGAGCCGGTCTGATAGATGTCCACCACGAACTGGTCGTCCCACTTGCCCTCGGCCACCTCGCGGGCCGCCTGCTGGATGGCCCGGGCCGTCTTTTCGTCCAGCAGGCCCAGTTCGGCGTTGACGCGTGCGGCCGCCCACTTGATGAGACCCAGCATGCGGATGAAGGAGGACGGCATGCGCAGGCCGGAGATGGGGAAGTTGAGGACGGCGCGCTGGGTGGAGGCGCCGTAGTAGGCGTCCGCCGGCACCTCCATGGGCCCCATGGAGTCCCGCTCGATGCGGGTGGTGGGCTTGGGCTCGGTGGTCACCTGGCTCACCTCCCTGGCAGGGATGGGGTAGGGCGCCTCCGCCGTAGCGAAGGGGCCACGGCCATGATAGCCGCCACGAGGCCTACAGGGGAGGGGCTCAGGAGACGGGGCGGGGGCTGACCCAGGCCAGGCGCCCGGCGGCGTCCCGCTGGGGGCGGTAGCCGGCGGCCAGCAGACGAGCGGCCGCCTCCGCCCGATGGATGCGGGCCACCAGCTCGGCCACGTCCGGCGCCTCGGGCAGGCCCACCAGCCGGACGGCCTCCAGCCAGGTCTCCAGGGCGAGCCCCATCTCATCCGCTTTGGCCCGGTGCCAGGGGAGCCCGGGCGAGGCAGCGGCCTGGCGCAGCTCCTCCAGAGCGACGCCGCTCAGCCTGAGGAGGGACTCCGCCTTCTCCGCCCGCTGCTCGGCGGTGAGGGGCGCGTTGGCGATGCCGTCCAGAAGGCCCAGAATGTAGCCCAGGCGTTCCTCAGCCATCTCGCTTTACCTCCTCGTCTGGCCTCTCGGTGCCGGGGTGGCTACAGGTCTTCGGCGCTGAGGCCCAGGGCGGCCTGGGCGGCGGCCAGCCTGGCCACCGGCACACGGTAGGGGGAGCAGCTCACGTAGTCCAGCCCCACGCGGTGGCAGAAGAGGATGCTGGTCGGGTCGCCTCCGTGCTCGCCACAGAGACCCACCTCCAGCCGCGGGTTGGCCGCCCGGCCCTCCCGGACGGCCATCTCTATGAGGCGACCCACGCCCTTCTCGTCCAGGTGGAGGAAGGGGTCGGATCTGAGGATGCCCTGCTCCAGGTACTGGGGCAGGAACTTGGGGGCGTCGTCCCGGCTGAAGCCGTAGGTCATCTGGGTCAGGTCGTTGGAGCCGAAGGAGAAGAACTCCACCTCCGGGGCCAGCTCCTCGGCGACGAGGGCGGCCCGCGGCACCTCTATCATGGTGCCGAAGGGCACCTCCAGCTCCTGTCCCTCCTGCTGCATGACCTCTCGGGCTACCCGTTCCAGGCGCCCCCGGAGGAAGTGGAGCTCGGCCACGTCCGCCACCAGGGGGATCATGACCTGGGGATGGACCTCCCGGCCCTGGGCTCTGAGGCGGCAGGCCGCCCGGACGATGGCCCGCACCTGCATCTCGTACACCTCGGGCTGGGTGACGCCCAGGCGACAGCCGCGGCGCCCCAGCATGGGGTTGGCCTCCTCCAGCCGCCGGTAGGCCTCCAGGTAGGCCTCCCTCTCCTGGAGGGCCTCCGGGGGAGCGCCCCGGGCCCGCAGCTCCGCCAGCTCTCGCTCCAGGGCGTCCGGCGGGGGCAGGAACTCGTGCAGAGGGGCGTCCAGGAGGCGGACGGTAACCGGCATCCCCTCCATGGCCTCCAGGATGGCCAGGAAGTCCTCCTCCTGGTAGCCTTCCAGGCGGGCCAGCGCCTCCTCGTAGTCCTGCTGGGGGCCGCCCAGGCCGGCCAGCACCCGGCGGACGTAGGGGAGCCGCTCCGGCTGGAAGAACATGTGCTCCGTGCGACAGAGGCCGATGCCCTCGGCGCCGTTGTGACGGGCGCGGCGGGCGTCGGCGGGGGTATCGGCGTTGGCCCGCACGCCCAGACGCCTGACCTCGTCGGCCCAGGAGAGGAAGAGGGAGAGGCTCCCCTCCTGCTCTATGTCCGGCTGGACGACGGCGATGGGCCCCAGGAAGACCTCGCCGCTGAAGCCGTCCACACTCACCTCTTCTCCCTCGGCCACCTGGCGGCCGTTGGCGTAGAGGCGTCGCCAGGCGGGATCGACGCGGATGTCGCTGCAGCCGACGACGGCCGGCTTGCCCAGGCCGCGGGTGACCACGGCGGCGTGGCTGGTGATGCCGCCGCGGCTGGTGACCACGGCCGTCGCCTCCAGGATGGCGGGGACGTCGTCGGCGCTGGTCTCGGGGCGCACCAGGACGACCTCGTGTCCCTCCTGCCGGAGGCGTCGCACCCCCTCCAGGTCGAGGGCCAGCCGGCCCACAGCGGCGCCCGGAGAGGCGGCCAGCCCCCGCCCCAGCAGCCTGCCCTCCGCCAGGGCGCGGCGCTTCGCCTGGTCCAGAAAGCGGGGCATCAGCAGCGAGGGCAACTGGCTGGCCGGCAGGCGCCGCAGCGCCTCCTCCTTGGTTATCAGCCCCGTCTGCACCATGTCCACCGCCGAGCGCAGGGCGGCCAGGGCCGTCCGCTTGGCGGAGCGGGTCTGCAGGATGTACAGCTTCCCCCGCTCTATGGTGAACTCGATGTCCTGCACGTCCCGGTAGTGCTCCTCCAGGCGGCGGGCGGTCTCCCGCAGCTCCCGGTAGGCCTGGGGGAACTCCCGGGCCATCTCGGCGATGGGCTTGGGGGTGCGGGCGCCGGAGACTATGTCCTCGCCCTGGGCGTTGGGCAGGTACTCGCCGTAGAGCTCCTTGGTGCCGTCGGCCGGGCTGCGGCTGAAGGCGACGCCGGTGGCGCTGTCCCACCCCAGGTTGCCGAAGACCATGGCCTGGACGGTGACGGCCGTCCCCAGGTGGTGGGGGATGCCGTGGTGCTCGCGGTAGGCGATGGCCCGCTGGTTGTTCCAGGACTCGAAGACGGCGCGGACGGCCCGCTCCAGCTGTTGCAGGGGGTCGTCAGGCACCGTCTGGCCCGTCTGCTCCTGGATGATGGCCTTGAACCGCTCGATGAGCCGCCGCAGGTGGTCCGGCCCCAGCTCAGCGTCCGACTGCACGCCGGCCTCGGCCCGCGCCCGCGCCAGCTCCTCCTCGAAGGCCTCGCCCGGCGCCCCGAAGACGATGCGACCGAAGGCCTGCAGGAAGCGACGATAGGCGTCCAGGGCGAAGCGCTCGTCGCCGCTGAGGCGGGCCAGCCCCTGCACCGTGGCGTCGTTCAGCCCCAGGTTGAGGATGGTGTCCATCATCCCCGGCATGGAGAAGCGGGCGCCAGAGCGCACCGATACCAGGAGCGGCGCCTCGGCGTCCCCCAGCCGACGCCCCACGGCCTCCTCCAGGCGGGCCAGGTGCTCCCGCACCTCCTCCCAGAGGCCGGGCGGGAACTGGCGGCCTCTCTCGTAGTATTGGCGGCAGGCCTCCGTCGTGATGACGAAGCCAGGCGGCACCGGGAGGCCCAGGCGCGCCATCTCGCACAGGTTGGCCCCTTTGCCTCCCAGAAGGTCTCTGAGCTGGGCGCTCCCCTCTACGAAGTCATAAACATACTTGGTCATCGCTTCACCCCGGCCGCCGAAAGAAGACAGACCGCTCCCTTTTCAGCTTAAGCGCTCAAATATTTATTGTGCCAGGGTCGTGCCGCTATGGCGAGGGGTGGCGACCGCTGGCCCTACAGAATAAAAACGTTCTTCCCCTGGGAACGGTCGTAGCGGACGCGGCCGGCCTTGCCCACGAACTCCTCCTGGCACATGGCAGAGAGGAGCTCTCTATCGGCCGGGGTGTTGGCGAGGAAGCGTGGCCCCTGGCCGCCGTCCAGCCGACCGATGACGATGCCCTCTGCCGGCTCGCCCTGGCGGTCGAAGACCACGGTGTAGGTCTCCACGGTGGCCGGGCCATCGGCCTCCAGGAGCAAGGGGGGAGACTCCTGGGCCTCCAGCAGGGGCCAGTCCTCCTGAGGGTCGTAGGGCCGGAAGGGTCGCAGCGGGGGCCGGCCGCTCAGGACGGCTACGGCGTGCTTGGCGAAGTACCATCCGGGGGCGGTGAGGAGGGCCCTCTTCTCCGGCTGGCGACGCAGCCAGGCCACGGCGGCGGCCAGCGAGTGGCTGGCGTAGTTGTTGCCGGGGCCGCCGGCGTAGGGCAGGCCTCCAATGAGGGTCAGGGGGCGGGGGTCGTCCAGGCCGATGCCCAGGGCGGCCATACCTATCTCCACGGCCGCCGGGAAGCAACTGTAGATATCGAACAGGTCGATGTCGTCCGGGGTGAGGCCGGCCAGGGCCAGCGCCCGTTGCACCGTCAGCTCCGCTATCAGGGAGCGGTGGTAGCAGGGCTTCTCCCGCATGAACCAGCGGGCGTCGGTGCCGTAGGCGCCGCTCCAGAGGTAGGCCCAGCGCTCCTCGGGCACGCCCAGCTCCCGCGCCGTCTCCGCGCTGGCAACGATGAAGGCCGCCGCCTGGTTCACCTCCAGCATGGAGTTCATGAGCTTCGGGTAGGGGAAGCAGACCATGCGGTTCTGGGGGCCCACGGACAGTATCTCCTCCTCCGTCCGCGGCTCAGGGAACCAGGCGTAGGGGTTGTGCACCACCATCTGGGAGAGGCGGGCCGAGAGGCGGGCGATGTAGCGCTGGTGTTCATCCACACCGTGCCCGCGGTGGGCCCGCAGGGCGTTCTCGAAGAGGGGGAAGACGCGGACGGGCAGGGTGATGCCGTAGAGGGCCTCCGTCTCGTCATAGCCGGGGCGGGGGTCGCCGTCGATCTGGATGTGGGAGGCGGCAGCCCGGTCCGTTCTTTCGGTGAGGAGGGCGGCGGGGCTCTCCTCCGCCCGGCGGGCGGGCCGCTCCGTCCAGGGGAGCCGGACGCCCAGGCGGCGGGCCAGCATCAGGGAGTGCATCGCCTCCGCCCCCACGATGAGGGCGAGGTCGCTCTCGCCCCGGTGGATGCGGGCGGCCGTCTTGTTGAGGAGGCGCAGGGGGGTATCGCCGCCCACGGTGGTGTAGAGGGCGTGGGAGGGGCTGGCCCCCAGCCGCTCCGCCAGCATTCCTGGCGGGTCGGCGTAGGGCCAGGAGAGGATGTTGACCACCTGGAGGGAGTCCAGACGGCGCAGCAGGTCGGGGCGGCCGGCGTCTTCGGCGGCCGCCCTGGCCACCATCTCCATCATCTCCATGGGCTCCCGGGCCTGGTCCAGGTCGCGGGAGCGGTTGGTGTACTGGGCGACGCCGATGATGACGGGCTGCCGGCTGTCCATAGCTGCCTCCTCACTGACTCTTACGCGCGGGTGAGGATAGCAGGCGGCAGCCCAGAGGGTCAAGGAGGCCCGGAGGGTGGCCCCAACCTGTCCGGGGCTTCACCTCCGGGCCTGGCGGCCGGGGCGGAGAGAGAGCGTCTGCCCCTGCGCCCGGGCTGCTGATGCCGGCCCCTAGCCCGCCACCTCCGCCGCCACCGGCTTGCGCTCGAAGACGTACTCCCCGTCGCGGTAGTCCACCAGGATGGTGTCCCCCTCCTGGAACTCCCCGGCCAGTATGCGGAGGGCCAGGGGGTTGGCCACCCGACGCTCCACCGTGCGCCGCAGGGGACGGGCGCCGAAGGTGGGGTCGTACCCCTCCTGCACCAGGGCAGCCTTGGCAGCGTCCGTCAGCTCCAGGTCCAGCCCCCGCTCCTTCAGCCGCTCCCGCAGGTCTTTCAGGAGCAGCTCCACGATGCGCTTCAGCTCCTCCTCCGTCAGCGGGTTGAAGATAATGACCTCGTCGATGCGGTTGAGGAGCTCGGGGCGGAAGGTCTCCCGCAAGGCCCGCTCCACCGCGGAGCGGAGCCGCTCCCTATCGCTCTGGCTGGGCTTGCCCGTCCCCAGGAAGCCGAAGCCCGGCCGCTGGAACTCCTCCGTGCCCAGGTTGGAAGTCATGATGACGATGGTGTTGCGGAAGTCCACGGTGCGGCCGTGGCCATCGGTGAGGCGGCCGTCCTCCAGAAGCTGGAGGAGGATGTTGAAGACCTCCGGGTGGGCCTTCTCAATCTCGTCGAACAGGATGACGCGGTAGGGCCGGCGCCGCACCGCCTCCGTGAGCTGGCCGCCCTCCTCGTAGCCCACGTAGCCCGGCGGGGCGCCGATGAGCCGGGAGACGGTGTGCCGCTCCTGGTACTCGGACATGTCCAGGCGGACCATGGCGTCCTCGTCGTCGAAGAGGAACTCGGCCAGGGCCTTGGCCAGCTCCGTCTTGCCCACGCCGGTGGGCCCCAGGAAGATGAAGCTGCCGATGGGCCGCCGGGGGTCTTTGAGGCCGGCGCGGGCGCGGCGGATGGCGTTGGCCACCGCCTGCACCGCCTCCTCCTGGTCGACGATGCGCTCGTGCAGCCGCTCCTCCATGTGCAGGAGCTTCTCCTGCTCACCCTCCATGAGGCGGGAGGCCGGTATGCCGGTGATCTCCCCCACCAGAACGGCGATGTCCCTGGCGTCCACCACCAGGTCTATCTGGTGCTCCCGTGCCCAGGCCTCGCGGGCGGTGGCGAACTCCTGCTCCTTGCGCAGCCGCTCCGCCTTCAGGGTGGCCGCCCGCTCGTATTCGCCGCGGGTGGCCGCCGCCTCCTCCTCCCGCTGCAGGCGGGAGATCTCCTCCCGCATCTGGCGCAGGTGGGCGGGCATGGACTGGGCCTCGATGACGTGCTTGGAGGCCGCCTCGTCCACCAGGTCGATGGCCTTGTCGGGGAGGAAGCGGTCGGTGATGTAGCGGTCGGAGAGGCGGGCGGCCGCCTCCAGGGCCTCATCGGTGATCTTCACCTTGTGGTGGGCCTCGTAGCGGGGCCGCAGGGCCTTGAGCATCTCGATGGTCTCCTCCACCGAGGGCTCCTCCACGTAGACGGGGGCGAAGCGGCGCTCCAGGGCGGGGTCCTTCTCTATATACTGGCGGTAGTCGTCCAGGGTGGTGGCGCCGATGCAGCGCAGCTCTCCCCGGGCCAGGGCGGGCTTCATCATGGTGGAGGCGTCTATGGCTCCCTCGGCGGCGCCGGCCCCCACCACCTGGTGGATCTCATCGATGAAGATGATCACCTCGCCCTGGGCCTGCTTGATCTCGTCCAGGACGGCCTTGAGCCGCTCCTCGAACTCGCCGCGGAACTTGGAGCCGGCCACCATGGCGGCCACGTCCAGGGCCAGGAGCCGCTTCCCCTTGAGGTTCTCGGGGACGTCGCCGCTGACCATCCTCTGGGCCAGCCCCTCCACGATGGCGGTCTTGCCCACGCCCGGCTCGCCGATGAGGACGGGGTTGTTCTTGGTGCGGCGGTTGAGGATCTGCATCACCCGCTTTATCTCCTCCTCCCGGCCGATGACGGGGTCCAGCTTCCCCTGGCGGGCCAGCTCCGTCAGGTCGGTGGAGTAGCGCTCCAGGGCCTGGTAGCGGGACTCCGCCCGGGGGGAGTCGACGCGGTGGCTGCCGCGGATGTCGGCCAGGGCGCGGTAGATCTTCTCGCGGTCGATGCCGAACTGGCGCAGGATGCGCCCGGCCTCGCCCTCCCGCTCATCGGCCATGGCGATGAGGAGGTGGTCCACGCCGATGTATTCGTCCTTGAGGCGCCGGGCCTCGGCGTCGGCCGCCTCCAGCAGCCGGACGATGCGGGGCGTCATGTAGAGCTGGCCCGTCTCGTAGCCCAGCCTGGGGGTGCGGGCGAGGGCCTGGGCCACCCGCTCTCTGAGGGCCTCCAGGTCTACGCCCAGCTTGCGGAGCACCTCCTGGGCCAGGTTGCCGTGGTGGGTGAGCATGGCCATGAGGACGTGCTCCACGTCCCACTGGGCGTGACGCTCCCGGCGCACCAGCTCCTGGCTGGCGGCCAGCACCTCTTGGGCCTGCTCCGTGAATCTGTCCTGCCGCATCATACCTGCCTTTCACCCCTCCGGTCTGTGGGATCAGCGGCGGCGCTCCAGGTAACGCAGGTAGCGCCGCCAGGCGAGGGCCACCAGGGCCACGGCCCCCAGGGCGTAGAGGGCCAGCCGCTGGGTGTCGAAGACGGGGACGAAGCGGGTGCCCTGGGGCGTCACCTCGATGACGCCCAGGGGCCGCACGCGGACGGAGCCGCCCCCGCCGCCGCCCTCCCCCTCCTGGCCCTGACGGCTGCCCTTGCCGCCGCCAGCGCCGAACATGTAGGAGACGGCGGCCACGGGGACGATGGTCCGCTCTCCCACCACGATGGGCTCCCCGTAGACGACGCGTATATCGGCGGTGGCCCGTATGCGCTCGCCGATGGTCTCCAGCAGTTGCTGGGTCACTGAGCTCCCCTCCCCTCCTGTCCTCCTGCCGGGCCGGTCTGGTCGTAGGCCGGGGCGGGCAGCAGCCGGTCACGGTAGGACTGGAGCTCCCGCCGCAGCTCCTCTATCTGCCGCTCCAGGTGGCCGATGTGGGCCTTGAGGCGGAGGATGGCCTCAGCCCCGGCCAGGTTGACCCCCAGCTCCTCCATGAGACGCTGGATCTGGCGCAGACGGTTTATGTCGGCCCGAGAGTAGAGGCGGATGCGGCCCCGGGAGCGGGAGGGGCGGATGACGCCCATCCGCTCGTAGTAGCGGAGGGTCTGGGCGTGCATGCCCACCATGCGGGCAGCCACGCTGATGACGTAGAGGGGCTCCTCCTCACCGGGCCCCTGCTCCCGTCTCTCCTCGTCACGCCGACGTCTGGCCATGATGCTCATCACCCCCTAGGGCGCCACCCGGGAGCGCCGCCGCTCCCTGAGGCGACGGAAGAGCTCCCGCTCTTCCTCGGTCAGCCGTTCGGGGAGGCGGAGGCGCACCGTGACGTACATGTCCCCGCGGCCGGGCCCGTCCAGGCGGGGCATGCCCAGCCCGGCCAGGCGGAAGACGGTGCCGTTCTGGGTCAGGGGCGGCACCTTGAGCATGACGCGGCGCCCGGCCGGCGTGGGCACCTCCACCTCGCCGCCCAGGACGGCGTCCTCCACCGGGACGTCCACCTCGGTGTAGATATCGTCCCCCTGGCGGCGGAAGAGGGGATGGGGCCGCAGGGAGACCACCAGGTAGAGGTCACCCCGGGGGCCGCCGGCGGGGCCGGGGCGGCCCTCGCCCCGGATGCGGATGCGGGAGCCGTCCCTGACGCCGGGCGGTATGCGGACCTCCAGCCGCTTGGGCCGCAGGAGGAGCCCGCGGCCGCGGCAGACGCTGCACAGGGCGCCGAAGGCCTGGCCGCGCCCGCCGCAGGAGGGGCAGGGCTCCTCGCTCTGGAGCTCTATGACGCGGGTGGTGCCCTGGTAGGCCTCCTCCAGGGTCACCTCTATGGGCTGCTCCACGTTCTGGCCGGCCACGGGCCCCCGCCGCCGCCCGCCGAAGAAGGTCTCGAAGATCTCCTCGAAGCCGCTCCCCCGGAGGATCTCCCCCAGGTCGAAGATGTCGCCGGACCAGGTGAAGGTAGTCTGGCCCCCCGGCCCCGGGCCGGCGCCGCCGCCCTGCCGGGCCTTCTCGAAGGCGGCCATCTGCTCCCAGTTCTCGCCGTACATGTCATACAGGCGGCGCTTCTCAGGGTCGGAGAGCACCTCGTAGGCCTTGTTGATCTCCTTGAAGCGCTCCTCCGCCTCCTTGTTGCCGGGGTTCAGGTCCGGATGGTACTGGCGGGCGAGACGACGATACGCCCTCCGGATCTCCTTCTCGGAGGCGTTACGAGGCACGCCCAGTATCTCGTAGTAGTCCCGTCCCGGCATGGCTCCCGCCCTCGCCCTTTATGCTAGTCGCCCCTGGCCCGCCTGTCAAGAACTTTTTGAGTCAAGCTGACAATTGCATTATCAAGAATCTTGACGACGCCCGCTGCGCCATTATATAATAGGGGGCGGAAAGCGGGGAGCGCCCCGCCCAGCCATGAGGCTGGCCGGGAGCGGCGGCCAGGGCCCGTGAGTGTCCGGGGCCGCCCTGGTCGACGGTGGGAGGTCGGGCGGCTGGACGCCCCGGCGCCACGGCCCTGGCCAGCCCGGATCACCTTCGTCCTACGTGCCGGCCCGCCCCCGGGCGGGCCGAGGGAAAAACGATAGGAAAGGAGGTGATGGGCCATGACCCTCATGCGTTGGGACCCGTGGACCGAGTTCCGGCGCATCTCCCGCGCCATGGACGAGATGCTGGACGAGTTCCTGGGCCGCCTGCGGCCCTGGGGTGGTGAGGTGCGCCCCTTCCCGCTGGACATGTACGAGACGGACGACGCCCTGGTGGTGAAGGCCTTCCTGCCCGGCCTCCGACCGGAGGACGTGGAGGTCTCCGTCCAGGGCGAGGTCCTGACCATCCGCGCCGAGGGCCAGCGGGAGGAGGGCGAGGAGCGCCGCACCTACCACTACCGTGAGCTCTACCACGGTCCGTTCGTGCGCTCCCTGGCCCTGCCCGTGCCGGTGGACGCCGACGCCGCCCACGCGGCCTACGAGCAGGGCATCCTGACCATCACCCTGCCCAAGGCGGCCGAGGCCCGTCCCAAGGCCATCCGGGTCCAGGCGCGGGAGGTCATAGAGGCCAAGGCCTCCTAGCTCTCCCCAGGCTGGCGGGGCGCTCCCCGCGCACCGCGAGAGCACAGACCACGGGAGGTGACAGGACATGTCCCTCATGCGCTGGGACCCCTGGGAGGAGTTCCGCTCCGTCCGAAGGGCTATGGACCGCCTCTTCAGCGAGATCATGGGCGAGCGTCCCCAGGAGACCGAGGAGCGCCCCGCCTACCCCTTCCCCCTGGACATGTATGAGACGGAGGACGCCCTGGTGGTGAAGGCGGCCCTGCCCGGCCTGCGCCCCGATGACGTGGAGATCTCCGTCCAGGGCGACACCCTCTTCATCAAGGGCGAGACGAAGCAGGAGGAGAAGATAGACCGCGGGAACTACCTGCGCCGCGAGCTCCGCTACGGCATGTACAGCCGTGCCGTCCCCCTGCCCGTCGCCGTCGACACGGACAAGGCGGAGGCCATCTTCGAGCACGGCATCCTGACGGTGCGGCTCCCCAAGACGGTGGAGGCCAAGGCCCGCACCATCAAGGTCAAGGCCAAGTAACCGCCCGCGAAGCCGAAGGGGGGACGGCACTGCCGTCCCCCTTTCGGTCTCCTCTGCAGCTCCGGGGCGGCCTTAGACGGCCACCACCTTCCCCGGCTCCACCTGCCCCAGGACACGGTCCAGCCGGCGGGCGGCATGGATGAGGGCGATGTGGGTGAAGGCCTGGGGATAGTTGCCCAGGAACTCACCGCTGGCGGGATCCAGCATCTCCGAGAAGAGGCCCACCTCATTGCCGTAGCTCAGCACCCGCTCGAAGAGGGAGAGGGCGCCGGAGATATCGCCCATGCTGGCCAGCACCTCGCACTGCCAGAGGGTACACATGGTGAAGGTGCCCTCGTCCTCGTTCAGCCCGTCGTCCGTCTCCTCCGGCAGGTAGCGGCGCACCAGCCCGTCCGCCATCAGCTCCTCCTGGATGCGCCGGACGGTGGCCACCACGCGCGGGTCGTCGGGTGGGAGGAAGCCCACCAGGGGGATGTAGAGGAGGCTGGCGTCCAGGGACCTCCCTCCATAGTACTGGACGAAGGACTCCCGCTGGGGGTCCCAGCCGTGCTCCAGGATGTCGCGGCGCACCTCCTCGCGGGCGCGGCGCCAGCGGGCGAAGTCCACCGGCCGCCGCAGGGCGCGGGCCATCCGCAGCCCCCGGTCTATGGCCACCCAGGCCATCAGCTTGGAGAAGACGAAGTGCCGCGGCTCCGTCCGCACCTCCCAGATGCTGTGGTCCGGCCGGCGCCACTCCTCGATGGCCGCCTCCACCAGGGACTTGATGAGCTGCCACAGCCGCTCGTCTATGATGCCACCAGCGCGCTCGTAAGAATCGAAGGCCAGCACCAGCTCCCCGTAGACGTCCAGCTGGAACTGCTCCGAGGCGGCGTTGCCGATGCGCACCGGCCGGGAGCCCTTGTAGCCCTCCAGATGCTCCAGCACCTCCTCCCGCAGCAGGCCGAAGCCGTCCTCGCAGGAGATGGTGCAGACGGGCCACTGCCGGCGGTGGGAGCTGGTCACCATCTCCGCCAGCCAGCGGATGAAGGGCCAGGTGCGGTCGCGGTGGCCCAGGCGGTTGAAGATGTCCATGACGAAGGCGGTGTCCCGCAGCCAGCTGAAGCGGTAGTCCCAGTTGCGCTTTCCCCCTATGCGCTCGGGGAGGGAGGTGGTGACGGCGGCGCAGACCGCCCCTGTGGGGGCGTAGAGGAGGAGTTGCAGCGCCAGGAGGGAGCGGCGGGCCACCTGCTCCCAGCGGCGAGGATAGCGCCACTCCCGCCCCGCCGCCCGCCAGAAGGCCTCCGTCTTCCCCAGGCGGGCGAAGAGGTCCTGGCCATCGGTCGGGAGGTCCGTGTCCTGCCAGCGCAGCAGGAAGGCGGCCCGGTCTCCCTCCCGCAGCAGGAAGCGGGCCCGCACCGTCCCCTCCTCCAGCCGCAGAGGGACGGGGGAGAGGAGGCAGAGGCGGTCTTCGCCCTTGCGGGCCACCGCCAGCCGCTCACCGTTGAGGGAGAGGGAGGTCTCGCCCCGGGCGTAATCGAGCCTGGGGGCGAACTCCACCTCTATCTCCACCTGTCCCCGCTCGCCGGTGAGGAGGCGCACCACCTCGTGGGGGGAGCGGGTGATGTCCTCGCCCATGGTCATAAAGTCGGTGAGGGCGGCGGCGCCCTCGGGCGCCTCGAAGGTCGTCCGCAGGACGTTGGTCTCGCTCAGATAGCGCTGGTGGGAGGCATACTGCCCGGCGGGCGAAATGCGGAAGCGCCCGCCCACGCGGTCGTCCAAAATGGCGGCGAAGACGCTGGGGGAGTCGAAGCGGGGCAGACAGAGCCAGTCGATGGAACCGTCCTTCCCCACCAGCGCCGCCGAGTGCATATCGCCGATGACGCCGTAGTCGTTGATCCGTTTGTAGGCCATGCAGTCCGCCCCCCGGCCGAGCTCTCACGTCTACTATAGGAAACGATGTCGCTATGCGGAAGTGACGTCTTCTCCCCCATTTCTCGCCAAGGCAGTGCCGTTTTGGCCAGCCTGGGACAGTCGTTCTGGAGGATGCCGGAGGGGGCGGCCCTATCCCCTGGGGAGCCCCAGCCCTCGCTGGGCGATGACGTTGCGCTGGATCTCGCTGGTGCCGCCGCCTATCGTCTCGGCCACGCTGGTCAGGTAGTAGCGCTCTATGCGTCCCTTCAGGGGGGCGTAGCGGCTCTTGGGGGCGAGCTGGCCGTAGAGGCCCAGCATAGCCATGCCGGTGCGGGCCAGCCGCTGCCCCAGCTCCGAGGCGTAGAGCTTGGCGATGGAGGCCTCGTAGTTGGGTATCTTGCCCGCCTGCTGCAGCGAGGCGACGCGGTAGGAGAGGTAGCGGCCCACGTTGATCTCGATGCCGCGGTCGGCCAGGCCCAGCCGCACCTGGGGGTTGGCCTCCAGGAAGGCCCGCTCCTCCCGGGCGAACTCCACCAGCGTCTCCCAGAGGCCCTGGGCGCGGGCCACCCCGGAGATGGAGGTGCGCTCGAAGTCCAGGGAGACGGCCACCTGGTACCAGCCGCGGTTGACCTCCCCCACCAGATAGCCTTTGGGGATGCGCACGTTGTCGAAGAAGACCTGGTTGAAGCCGTGGTGCCCCGCCATGTTGACCAGGGGCTGGATGGTGATGCCCGGGGCGTTCATGGGCAGGACGAAGGTGCTGATCCCCTTGTGCTTGGGGGCGTCGGGGTCGGTGCGGGCGGCCAGCCACCCCCAGTGGGCGCGGTGGGCCAGGGAGCTCCAGATCTTCTGGCCATTGATGACCCACTCGTCCCCCTCCAGGACGGCGCGGGTCTGGAGGGCGGCCAGGTCGGAGCCGGCGCCGGGCTCAGAATAGAGGGTGCACCAGACCTCCTCCCCCCGGGCGATGGGGAGGAGGAAGCGCTGTTTCTGCTCCTCCGTGCCGTAGATCATGATGACGGGCCCCACCCAGAGGACGCCCATGTTGAGGCCCAGCGTGGGGGCGCGCCGGTAGCTCATCTCCTCGTTGAAGATCATCTGCTCGACGATGCTGGCGCCCAGGCCGCCGTACTCCGGTGGCCAGGCCATGGCCAGCCAGCGGCGCTCCCCCAGCTTCCGCTGCAATCCGCGGGCGAACTCCCACATTTCGTCCACGCCCGCCTCCGTCTCCATGTCGAACTGGTCCTCCCAGTTGGGGGGGAGCTCCCGCTCCAGGAACTCCCTGACCTCCCGGCGGAAGGCCTCTTCCTCTGGCGTGAAGCGAAAGTCCATGCTCTACCTCCTCTGCGCGCCGCCCATCTTGGCCAGAAGACGACGGGTGACGTCCCGGAAGACACTGTACTCCTGGGCGCCCACCAGGGAGAACTCACCCTCGCCGAAGACGAAGGTGGGCACCCCGGCTATCCCCTGCTCCCGCGCCCAGCGCACCCTCTCGTCCACGAGCGCCCGGTAGCGTCCCTCGCTGAGGGCCTGGCGCAGGGCCTGGCTGTCCAGCTCGCACTCCTCGGCCAGGCGACACAGGACGTCCACCTCTCCTATGGGCTCCCCCCGCTCCCAGAAGGCCAGGAAGACGGCGCGGTGGAACTGCCACCCCTTGCCCGCCTCGTAGGCGAAGTGAGTCGCCTCGTGGGCGTTGTGGGTGTTGCATATGGACTCCGGCACCGCCAGCTCCAGCCCTTCCTCGTTGGCGTAGCGGCGCAGGGCCATGAAGTACTCCGGCGGGTAGTGACGGCCCAGCGCTATCTCCCGGGGCAGGCCACGGTTGGGCAGGTCGGGCCGCAGCTCGAAGGGCCAGGGCTCCAGCTCCACCGGGAACTCCTGAGCCAGCCGCTCCGCCCGCGCCAGGCCGATGTAGCACCAGGGGCAGATGTAGTCCGAGATGATGCGTATCTTGAGAATGGCGCCTCTCCCCCTCTCACGGACGACGGACGCCCGTCGGGACACCTTGCATGATAGCACGCGCGCCGTCGCTGTCCCATAGGCGGGGGAGGACGGCGCCCTCAGCGCTGGGCGAGCCGCGCCAGGTAGCGCAGGAGGTCGAGTTCGCCCGGGGAGTGGCCCAGTCCAGTGAGGGCCATGGCCACCTCGCTGCGGTGCTGGGTGGCGTGGTTCACTTGGTGCAGCATGAGTTGCCAGAGGGGGAAGGCGAAGGCCTGACCGCGGGTGTTGGTGTAGGAGACCTCTCGCTGAAGGGCGGCCTCGTCCAGACTCTCCAGGAACCGGACGGTGGCCGCCTCCACCTCGTCCCAGCGGGCATGCAGGGCAGCCAGGTCGGGGAAGTCGGCCGGCTGTGGCAGAGCCAGGGGCGATTCTCCCTGCCAGCGCTGCAGCCAGACCCACTGCGCCCCCATGATGTGGACGAGGGTATCGTGCACGGGGCCGAAGCTGGTCCCCGCCGGGGCGAAGTAGCGCTCTCGCTCCAGCCTCGCCGCTGCCTCCAGCACGCGCTGGTTGGCCCAGGCGCTGTAGCCGTACAGGGTGCGGACTGCCTCGAGCATCCCCTTTATTTTACGCGCCCTCGGTGGTCGGTGGCGGGTGGTCAGGCGCATAGCGGGGGCGGTCTGGAGGCGGGAGGCCTGGGACGCCTTCGGTGGTCGGTGGCGGATGGCCGGGCGCATAGCGGGGGTGGTCTGGAGGCGGGAGGGCTGCGGCGCCCTACGCTGGCGGCGTCCCCAGGTTGCGGCGCCCCCTTCGGCTGCGCTAGAATGCCAGGAAAAGCTCAAGCTCAGGGAGAGTCCGAGGATGCGCCCCTTCGATTACTACGCCCCCGCTACCCTCGCGGAGGCGCTGGAGATATTCCAGCGCGAAGGCGAGGGCGGGCGTGCCCTGGCCGGCGGCACCGATCTCGTCGTCCAGCTCAAGGAGGGAGGCCACAAGTTCCCCTATCCTCGCTATCTGGTGAGCCTCCGCCGCCTGCCCGAACTGAAGGTGCTGGAGTGGCGGGAGGGGGAGGGCCTGCGTCTGGGGGCCGGCCTCACCATGGCGGAGGTGGCGGAGAGCCCCATCGTGCGGGAGCGCTACCCCGCCCTGGCCGACGGCGCCGGGCTGGTGGGCTCCCTCCAGACCATGAACATGGCCACCATCGGCGGCAACGTCTGCAACGCCGCCCCCTCCGCCGACACCGCCGCCCCCCTTCTGGCCTACGAGGCCCAGGCCCGCATCGTGGGGCCGCAGGGGGAGAGGACGCTCCCCCTGGAGCAGTTCTTCCAGGGCCCCGGCCTGACGGCCCTCCGCCACGGCGAGGTGCTGACGGAGCTGTTGCTGCCTCCCCCGCCGCCGCGGGCGGGGGGCGTGTACCGTCGTCACACCCCCCGCAAGCAGATGGACATCGCCGTGGTGGGGGTGGCGGTAGTGCTGGCCCTGGACGCCTCCGGCCGGGTCATAGAGCGGGCACGCATCGCCCTGAGCGCTGTCGCCCCCACGCCCATACGGGCGCGACGGGCGGAGGCCGCCCTGGAGGGCCAGCGCCCCACGCCCGCCCTCCTGGCCCAGGCGGCCGCCCTGGCGCGGGAGGAGGCGCGCCCCATATCCGATGTCCGGGGCTCCGCCGCCTTTCGTCGCTATCTGGTGGGCGCCATGACGGAGCGCCTGCTGGAGCAGGCCCTGGCCCGCGCCCGGTCATGACCCCGCCCCCCGGGACGACCGGCCCGCTCCCCGGAGGACGCCCCGGCACCGCCCACCTGCTAAGATGGTAGATATGGAGACCGAGGCCAGCTCAGCCACAAGGAGGCGCCTATGGCCAAGCGCCTGATCACTCTCACCGTCAACGGCGAGCCCTACCAGGTGGCCGTGGAGCCCTGGTGGACCCTCCTCTACACCGTGCGGGAGGCCCTGGACCTCACCGGCAGCAAGGAGGGCTGCGGCACCGGCGACTGCGGCGCCTGCTCCATGATCGTCGATGGCAGGCTCGTCACCTCCTGCATCATGCTGGCCGTGGAGGCCGACGGCAGCCAGGTAATCACCATAGAGGGGCTGGCCCGGGACGGCCAGTTGCACCCCCTCCAGAAGGCCTTCGTGGAGCGGGGCGCCGTCCAGTGCGGCTACTGCATCCCGGGCATGGTCATGGCCGCCAAGGCCCTGCTGGACCGCAACCCCAGCCCCAGCCTGGAGGAGGTGCGGCTGGCCCTGGCCGGCAACCTCTGTCGCTGCACTGGCTACACCAAGATCTACGAGGCCGTCCTGGCGGCCGCTGAGGAGATGCGTCGCTGAGGCGGCCCCGAGGAACGCAGGACTGCGCAGGGAGGAGGAGAGCGATATGGCTAGGGAGACCCTGGAGAGGCCCCAGTACCGCTTCGTGGGGAGGCCGCTGCCGCGGCTGGACGCCCCCGCCAAGGTGACCGGCCGCACCCAATACGGGGACGATATCAAGCTCCCCCGTCTCCTGCACGTGAAGCTGGTCCAGGCCCCCGTGGCCCACGCCCGCATCCGTGGCATCGACGCCAGCGAGGCCCTGGCCGTCCCCGGGGTGGTGGCGGTGGTCACCGCCGCCGACCTCCCCCCTCACCGCTCCAACCCCTCCAACCGCAGTCAGGTCCTGCTGGCCAGGGACGAAGTCCTCTTCTACGGCCAGCCAGTGGCCGCCGTCATCGCCCAGGACGTGCACACGGCGGCCTACGCCCGCGACCTGGTCAAGGTGGACTACGAGGAGCTGCCGGCCCTGGTGGACCCCCTGGACGCCATGCGGGAGGACGCCCCGCCCGCCCGTATCAGTGCCCTCAAGGAGGTGGACCGCTCCGAGCAGCGGGGCCACATCACCGCCGATGTCCAGGAGCAAGAGCAGCCCAAGGCGGCCAACATCGCCTCCACTATGAGCTTCCAGCGGGGCGACGTGGCGGCCGGCTTCGCCGAGGCCGACGCCGTGGTGGAGGGCACCTGGCGCTCCGCCATGGTCCATCAGTCCTACATCGAGCCCCATGTCATCACCGCCGACTACGATGCCGCCACCGGCGAGCTCTCCATCTGGACCAGCACCCAGGCCCCCTTCTTCACCCGTGACGAGGTGGCCAAGACCCTGGGCATCCCTGAGAGCAAGCTGCGGGTCACCGCCACCGAGGTGGGCGGCGGATTCGGCGGCAAGATCTACCTGTATGAGGCGCTGGTGGGCGCCCTGGCCATGGTCACCCGCCGCGCCGTCCGCCTCACCATGAACCGCAAGGAGGACATGCTGGCCACCACTCCTGCCCCCCAGGCCGTGGTCAACCTGAAGGTGGGGATGAAGCGGGATGGCACCCTCACCGCCCTCCAGGCCCAGGTCATCTTCGACGCCGGCGCCTTCCCCGGGGCGCCCGTCATGGCTGGCTGCCTCCTCATCGGCGGCTTCTACAAGTGCCCTAACCTGGACATCCAGGGCTACGAGGTGCTGACCAACAAGGTGAGCGTGGGCGCCCTGCGGGCGCCCGGCGCCCCCAACGTCGCCTTCGCCATCGAGAGCGCCATGGACATGCTGGCGCAGCAACTGGAGCTGGACCCCCTGGAGGTGCGTCTCAAGAACGCCGTGGAGAAGGGAGACCAACTGCCCAGCGGCCAGCCCTACCCGGCCATCGGCCTCAAGGAATGCTTGGAGGCCATCGGCCAGACGGAGCTGTGGCAGCGGCGCCATGAGACCCGCCAGCACCCCAACCGGGGCGTGGGCATCGCTGTGGGGGGCTGGCTGGGCGGCCTGCAGCCGGCCAGTGCCAACGTGGCCCTCAACGGCGATGGCACCATCAACGTGATGGTGGGGGCGGTGGACATCACCGGCACCAACACCACCCTGGCCCAGATCGCCGCCGAGGTGCTCAACGTTCCCCTCTCCATGGTGAGCGTGACCACCGGCGACACCAAGTCTGCCCCCTACGCCGGCATGAGCGCCGGCTCCAAGGTCACCTACGTGGTGGGCCGTGCCGTCAAGCTGGCGGCGGAGGACGCCCGTCGCCAGATCCTGGAGATCGCCGCCCAGCGCCTCCAGGTCTCACCGGAGGAGCTGGAGATGGAGGACGGCGTTGTACGGGTCAAGGGGGAGCCGGAGAAGCAGGTGACCTTCCGCGAGCTGGGGCGCATGACCACCGGCTTCGGCGTGCGCTACGCTCCCGTCCTGGGCCGCGGCAACATAACCGCCCGCCAGCAGGCCCCCGGCTTCACCGCCCAGGCGGTGGAGGTGGAGGTAGACCCCGACACCGGCGAGGTGACGGTGCTGCGCTGCGCCATCGCTCAGGACGCCGGCTTCGCCATCAACCCCCGCTCCGTGGAGGGTCAGATGCAGGGTGGGGTCAGCCAGGGGCTGGGTCTGGCCCTGAGCGAGGAGATGCTCTACGACGAAAAGGGCCGCCTCCTGAACCCCAACCTGCTGGACTACCGCCTCCTGACCACCCGCGACCTGCCGCCCATAGAGACCATCATCGTGGAGGTGCCCTCGGAGGAGGGGCCCTTCGGAGCGCGCATCGTGGGGGAGCCCTCCATCGTGCCCGGGCCAGCGGCGGTAGCCAACGCCGTGGCCGATGCCCTGGGGGCACGGGTCTTCGAGTACCCCCTGACGCCGGAGCGCATCCTGCGGGCCCTGGGCAAGGTGCAGGACTAGGCCGGGGCGCCCGGGCGGCCGGGCGGGTTACAATCGATGGCGGGAGGGACGTTCGCTGCCGCCTGTCCGAAGGGAGGGGCGGAGGATGAGGATCGAGTACGACTCTGAGGCCGACGTCCTCTACATCGCCCTCCGCAATGTGCGCGTGGCCAGGACGGTGGAGGTGGAGGGCAGCCTGGTGGTGGACTACGGCGAGGACGGCCGTCTGGTGGGAATCGAGATACTGGACATCGCCGGCCTCCTGGACGCCGAGACGCTGGCCCGCATGGCCGAGAGGACGGCGGAGGCCGCCCGGGACGGGGCCGGGGAGTGACCTGCGCCGGCGGCCCGCCTGCGGCTCCTGTTCGCCCTCCATTGTCGCCTCTTGCCTGTAACGCCTGTACTGAGGGCACTTCCGTGGTCCGAAGAGCAGTCACGGCTGACGAGGTCGCCGGTGCCTATCCGGTCTTCTTCGATGTAGAGTATCCGGGGCGGCTCTCGCTCCTGCTGATCTTCGTCAAGTGGGCTGTTACCGGTGGCAGGCCAACGCGGGCGTTTACGTGAGCCTCCTGCGGGACGAGTATCCGCCCTTCCGCCTAGGCCAGCGCCAGTGTAAGATGGGGCCGCGGTGCGAGCGCTCCTCCCCTTCCCGGCCGGCCTGCTCACAGGTGCCCTGCGGGCGACGTGGGCCGCTGTTTCCTTCCTCCTCCTGCTGGCCGCCGGCCTGGACAGGGAGGAGCCGGCCTGGCTGCCGCCTTTCCTCCTGACGGGCCTGGCGGCGGCCGTCCCCCTCGCCTTCTGGCCTGCCGTGCCTCTGCCGACGTCGCTTAGGAGGGGTCGCCGGGCATGGAGGTAGACCAGCGAGTTCTGGACGCCATCGCCCTCAGCCGGGCGGAGTACGAGCTGCTGGTGGCCCGCCTGGGCCGGGAGCCCAACGCCCTGGAGCTGGGTATGTTCGGCGCCCTCTGGAGTGAGCACTGCGGCTACAAGCACTCTCGTCCCCTCCTGCGCCGCCTGCCGGGGGAGGCCCCCTGGGTGCTCACCCGCCGCGGCGAGGAGAACGCCGGAGCGGTGGAGGTGGGGGACGGCCTCTGCGTCGTCCTGAAGATCGAGTCCCACAACCACCCCTCGGCCATCGAGCCCTACCAGGGGGCGGCCACCGGGGTGGGGGGCATAGTGCGGGACGTCCTGGCCATGGGGGCGCGGCCCATCGCCCTGCTGGACTCCCTGCGCTTCGGCCCCCTCTCGGAGCCCCGCAACCGCTATCTCTTCGGCGGCGTGGTGGGCGGCATCGGCGGCTACGGCAACTGCCTGGGGATCCCCACCGTGGGGGGCGAGGTCTATTTCGAGGAGGCCTACACCCACAACCCCCTGGTCAACGCCATGTGCGTGGGCATCGCCCCCGCGGACGGCCTGGTGCGGGCCCGGGCGGAGGGCGCCGGCAACCTGCTCATGCTGGTGGGGGCGGAGACGGGGCGGGACGGTATCCACGGCGCCTCTGGCCTGGCCTCCCGGACCGACCCCTCCGCCCGCTACGAGGAGCTACGGCCGGCCGTTCAGGTAGGCAACCCCTTCCTGGAGAAGCTCCTCATCGAGGCCTGCTTGGAGCTGGCCGAGCGGCACCGGGACTGGTTCGTGGGCATCCAGGACCTGGGGGCGGCCGGCCTCACCGCTGCCGCCGTGGAGGCGGCGGCCCGGGCGGGGAGCGGTGTCGTCATCGACGTGGCGCGGGTGCCCCGCCGCGAGGCGGGGATGACGCCCTACGAGGTGATGCTCTCCGAGTCCCAGGAGCGGATGCTCATCGTCGTCCGCCGGGGGCACGAGGAGGAGGTGGCACGCCTCTTCCAGCGCTGGGAGGTGCCCTGGGCCATCGTCGGCCAGGTGACGGACGATGGCCAGGCCCGCGTCCTGGAGGACGGGCGGGAGGTGGCCTCCCTCCCGGTCTCCCTCCTCACCGACCCGCCCCTCTACGAGTGCCCGGCGGCGCCGCCGGAGGAGCTGGCCTCCCTGCACGCCCTGGATCTGGCCGCCCTGCCGGACGTGGCCGACCCGGCGGACGCCCTCCTGCGCCTCCTCGCCAGCTCCAACGTCTGCTCCCGCCGCTGGATATACCGCCAGTATGACCAGTCGGTGCTGGGGAACACGGTGGTGGAGGCGGGGGCGGACGCCGCTGTCCTCCGTCTGAAGGGAAGCCGCCGCGCCCTGGCCGTCGCCACCGACGCTAACGGCCGCTACTGCTACCTGGACCCGCGGGCGGGCGGGGCCATCGCCGTGGCGGAGGCCGCCCGCAACGTGGTCTGCCTGGGCGCCCGGCCCCTGGCCCTCACCGACTGCCTGAACTTCGGCGACCCCGAGCAGCCCCACGTCTACTGGCAGATGCAGGAGGCCATCGAGGGAATGGCGGAGGCCTGCGCCGCCCTGGGCCTTCCCGTGGTCTCCGGCAACGTCAGCCTCTACAACGAGACGGCCGGCCGGCCCGTCTACCCCACGCCGGTGGTGGGGATGGTGGGACTGATAGAGGACGTCTACCGCCTGCCCCGGCCGGGCACCGCCCGCCCCGGGGACGAGGTCTTCCTCCTGGGCCCTGGCCCGGAGGCGCACGTGTCCAGCCTGGGCGGCAGCGAGTACCTGCGTCACCTGCACGGCCGGGTGGGGGGCCGCCCCCGCATAGACCTGTCCCTGGAGGCGCAGGTGCAGCGGACCGCCCTGGCCGCCATGGGGGAGGGGCTCGTCCGCTGCGCCCACGACTGCTCCGATGGCGGCCTGGCGGTGGCGTTGGCCGAGCTCTGCCTGCGGGAGGGGCTGGGGCTGGAGGCCCGGGAGCTGCGCATCGGCGGGCGGCTGGACGCCGCCCTCTTCGGGGAGGCCCAGTCCCGCATCCTCCTGGTGGCACCGGAGGGGGCGGGGGAGCGCCTCCTGGCCCTGGCCCGGGCCCACGGCGTCCCCCTGACGCCCCTGGGCCGGCTGGGGGGCAGGGGTTTCCACCTGGGCCCCTACATTGCCCTGTCCCTGGAGGCCCTGCGGCGCGCCCATGAGGAGGCCCTCCCCCGCGCCCTGGGCCAGGCCTCGCCCTAGGGTGGCGGCCCGGCCAGCTTGACGTCCCTTCCATAGGCGTGCTACTAATTGTGTATCGAATTGCTCTAACGTTTACTGGAGGTGGCCGTGACCCAGGAACAGGCGACCGAGGAGAAGACCAAGAAGGCCCGTCCCATAGTCCCCTTCCTTCGCATACCCGACAACTTCCCCGAGGAGCCGGCCTACCTCTTCGGCTCCCGCTGCCGCCAGTGCGGCACCGCCTTTCTGGGGGAGCGCTACGCCTGCGGCCGCTGCGGCGCCGTCCAGGACTTCGACGAGATCCGGCTGAGCGACGAGGGGGAGCTCTACGTCTTCACCGTCATCCACCAGACCCTTCCCGGCATTGAGGCCCCCTACATCGCCGGCATCATAGACCTGCCGGAGGGCGTCTCCATCCGCGGCAACGTCTACGGCCTCGACCCTCTCAAGCCCGACCCCTCCTGGTTCGGCAAGAAGGTCAAGATGCGGGCCGAGAAGGTGCGGGTGGACCGGGAGGGGAACGACGTCATCGCTCCCCGCTGGTATGTGGTAGAATGAGGCGCACCTGTAGGTGAGTGGACGGAAACAAAGGGGGTTGACCTGGCCATGCGCGAGGTAGCGGTTGTTGGCGTGGACATGGTGAAGTTTGGGCGGTACGAGGACAAGGACGTGGTGCGGCTGGC
>DAOTWZ010000018.1:0-4830 GCA_034435615.1 Dehalococcoidia bacterium | reverse complement strand
CTGCAGAAGCTCTGGCCGTTCACCGTCGTCTCCGTGAGCACCTTGAGCACCACCAGCCCCGCCCCCGGGGCGACGCCGGCGTAGCGCCCCTGGGAGGCCGCCCCCGTGCCGGCAGCGATAGAGGCGACGTGGGTGCCATGCCGGACTCTGCAGCCATCGTGGGGCGTGCTGGAGCCGGTGATGAAGTCCCGCCAGTGGACGACCTTGCCGGCCAGGTCCGGATGGTTGGGGTTGATGCCGCTGTCCAGCACGGCGATGTTGACGCCGGCGCCGCTGAGGCCGAAGTCTTGGCGCGCCCGCTGAACCCCCGTCCAGTAGGCGGCTGTGTCCAGGGTGGCCGTCATGGGCAGGTCGGGCTCGATGTGGGCCACCAGGCCGCTCCTGGCCAGCGCCTGGGCCTGTCCTCTGGTGAGCCTGGCGGCGAAGGCGGAGGCGCTGGGGAACTGGAAGGAGACGGGGAAGTCGCCTGCCTGCTGGCGGAGCCTGGCGAGCCGGCCCCCCTCCAGGCCGCCCTCCAGGACGACGATGGCGGGGACGGCCTTGCTGTCGCCGGCCTTCTGCAGTTGCTCCTCCAGGGCATCGACGATGCGGTCGCCGTCGGCGTCCACCCGGGGCGAGGGCTTGGGGGGCGGCGGGCTGGCCCCGGCTGGGCGGCTGGCAGCGCCCCCCACCAGCAAGAGGACAGCGGCCACCGCGGCGGAAACGGCCAGGGCGAGAGCGGGTCTCCCTTTCATAGAGTGATGTCCGAGTCCCCCTCCTCAGAGAGAGACGCGGCAGGCCAGTGGGGGTTTCACGGCCCGCCCCGGGACGCCAGGCAGGGCGGCGAAGTGTAACGGCCGCCCCAAAAAGGCGTCTTGTAGACCTGAGACGGGGTAGAGAAGAGGAGGTCGGAGACGAGACCAATTCTGGGGAGGTCGCACTATGGTGACGCGGGACATTGAGATGGCCAACGCCCTGGCCGAATGTCTGGAGGCGGCGAGGCGAGGGCCGGAGGCCCTCAGAGAGACGCTGGACAGGTACCCTGCGGAGTGGCAGGAAGAGCTGGCACTCTTGGTGCAGCTCGCCATCTCCATTCCCGCCGCCAGCGAGGAGTCCGCTCCCTCCGTCGAGTGGCGGGCCAGGACCAAGGACTACCTTCTGAGGAAGATCCAGGGCCAGGACAAGCCCGCGGCCATCGCCTGAAGGACCTTCGGACGCGCTCCACCTCCCCTGGCTGCGCCACCCCAGCCCCAGAGGCGCCGCTCCTGTAATACTCCCTGGCCGACTGCGTTATAGACGTTGACAGCCCTGGCCTCGCGACACTCCCAGGGCTATCGATTGAAATGCGGTACCGAGGCTGCGCGCGTAACCGCTCATGGCCTACCTGTGACGGTCTCTCGTTCCGATGCCCCTTCCGTTGCCGTCGTCCCCTTTCGCCAGGCCCCCCTTCGCCCGGCGAAGATGGAGCGCCCGGCGGGAGGCCGCGGCCCGGCCTGACCTTTCAGGGAGGAAGGGAATGAAACGCGCCGTTCCCGTGGAGGATGCCCTGGCGGAGTGCCTGGACGCCCTGCGCCAGGGTCCGGACGCTTTCGACCGGACGTTGCGCCGTTACCCCCAGTACCGGAGCGAGCTGGCCTCCCTGGTCCAGGTGGCGATGCGCGTCCGCCTATCGGTGGATGGGCTGGCCATCCCTGACTGGGCGGCCTGGGCCTGGGCGCCCCTGGAGCCGAGCGCAGGGGAACCGCCGTCCGCGGGGCGCTCCCTCGTCCTGGGAGCGCTGGAGCGACTGGGGGAGCGGATACACCGCAGCGCCCGTGCCCATCTGAAGCTGGCCTGGCTGCTGCTCTTCCTCGCCTTCTCCCTGCTGGGCTTCTTAGGCTGGCTGATGGTGGCCGGCTCCTTCGTCGCCCTGCAGATAGCCTTCCCGGGCCTTCAGGAGCTCAGCGACTTTCTGTTGCTGGTGGTGCTGCCCCTCCTGTTCCTGGCGCTCGTCGTCTACTCCACCAACAAGTGGCTGCGCCTGCTGGTGTTCTCTCCCGTCCCGCCGGCGGTCTCCCTCCACGGCGTCCAGGACGTCCCCCGGGCCAGCTACCTGCCCGGGCTGGGAGGGCTCGTCCTGGCCTGGAACAGCCCCGTGGCCGGGGTGCGTCTCCTCTCACGTCTGACGGTGTGGGGGCTGGTGCGCCTGGTGGGCCTGATCATCATCGTCAACGGCCTGATGCCCCTGCTCCAGGTGGCCAATCGGTGAGGGGCCCTTCCTGTGAAGGAAGCGAAGGGCGCTCTCAGGTTGCCTCTTCCAGGCGCAGCAGGTCGCCGGGGGAGGTGGCTGAGGCGGCCAGGGTGCCGGCGGGAAGCTCCAGCGCCTGCCAGGCCCCGGGGCCGCCCAGGAGCACCCGGAACGGCGCCACCGCCTCCGCCATCCGCACTACGCGCCCCTGTCGGTCCAGAAAGGCGACGTCGATAGGAAAGAGCATGAAGAAGGTGTGGATGGAGGAGGAGGGGGAGATGAGGAGACCATGGCCCGGGCGTAGCGAGCGCCGGCCCAGGAGCCCCACCAGCCGTCCTAGGAAAGAGTCGGCCACCTGTACCGAGGTGGCCACCACCGTCCCCCGGCTGACGTTGGTCATGCGCAGCGGTCCGCGCCCGGCCATCGGTCTCCCCTGCCTTCTAACGCCGGGACGTCGCGGGCGTTTCAGCGTTGCTCGCAGGGGGCTCGCAGGGGAGGGAGGAGAGCGCCGGCACGTAATGAAATGGGCGGACTGGCGTTAACTGTTGCGAGAAGGCCCCACGGGGGAGGGGCTGGCCCCTCCTTGGGGCAGCCTCCGTCGGCTGGCCCGAGCGTGGAAGGGGGTTAGGAAGGCTTGACTGCCCAGACGGCACCGACACGACCCGAAGAGCACTACCGCGTCCTCCAGGTCCTCCCCACAGCAGAACTCGACATAATCGAACAGGTCTACTGGCACCTGGCCTACCGCTACCACAACGCCGCCCCTGCCGATCCCTCGGCCAGCGCCCGGTTGCGTCAGCTCAACGAGGCCATGGCCACGGTAGTGGGCCTCAGGGGCCCTGGCGGCAGCGGCGCGCCCCCCGTAGCGATGGACAGGCCGCCGCCGGCCTACCGTGTTCTGGCCAAGGCCGCGTGGGACGTGGCGGTGGAGGTGTGGTGGCTGCTGCTGGTGCTGGGCGCCCTCGCCCTGGGGGTGGGGCTGGTGGACCACTGGCGGGGCCTGGGAGACCTCTCCACCTATCTGGAGCCCTGGCGTCGCACCATGATCATGGGAGGGGCGCTGACCCTGCTGGGACTCCTAGTCGTATCCTTCCTGGCCTCCCTCGTCGGCGCCACCGTCAGGTCTTATCTGGCGGACCGCAAACGGGCCCTGCGCCCCGACAGGGACTATTATGCCGTCCTGCACCTGGAGCGTTTCGCCGAGCCGGAGGTGGTGGAGATAGCCTACCGCCACCTGCGGCAGAAGTACGTCGCCCTGGCGCCTTTCAGCTACGACGCCGAACAGTCTCTGGCGGAGGTGGAGACCGCCTACAGCGTCCTGGGAGACCCCGAGATGCGGGCCGCCTATGACCGTATGCTGCGGCAGGCTGCCAGTCGTCAGGACGGGGAGGGGGGAGGACGCCCCGCCGGCGGGGCCAGACGTTCCGCTCCCGTCCTGGCCCCCGCAGCGGAGACGGCGGGGGACGTGGGCGAGAGCTCCATCGTCCTGGCGCCCCCCGGGCCGTCCCTGGCGGAGAGGCTGGGGCCGCTGCTCAGGGCCCTGGGACAGGGAGTACGCGCCGCCAGCCTGGCCACGCTCTCCAGCCTGGCTATCGCTACGGCGGTCGGCCTCAGGGGCCTTCAATGGCTCCTGAGCGCCCTGGCGGCGCTATCGAGCCGCGCCTACGGCCTGGTGACGGAGATGGCGCGGGAGGCCAGCCAGCGCTCCAGGCGGGCGGGCGGGAGCGCCGGGCCGGGCAACGTAGCGGCGCCGCCCGCGGGCCAGCCAGCCCCTGAGGTGCCCAGGCCGGTGGAGCGCGTCCGCTCCTGGAAGCGGAGCGCTGCCATAGAGCCGCCGGCCACCGCGGCGGAGCCGGAAGGGGAAAGCGCGGGGGATGCTGCAGGAGCTGTGGAGGAGGTGAGAGGAGCGTTCATCGCTCGTCTGGTGGTGGTGGAGGGACCGGTGGCGGGCCAGACCTTCACGGTACCCCACAGTACGCCTATCACCATAGGCAGCGACCCCAGTTGCGACGTGGTCCTGCCCCAGGCCGGCGAGCAGCCCATAGCGCCCCAGCAGGCGCGCATCTGGCCGCGGCAGGACAAGTATATGTTCCACCTGCTGACGCCGGAGGTGCCGGCCACGGTGCAGGGGAAGCCCTTCGTCTGGGTGGTGCTGGAGGACGGGGACGTCATAGAGGTCGGCCCCTATCGCCTGCGGTTCGACCTCATACCGGAGCAGGGCTAGCCCCTCTCCCCATGCTGCCCCACGGCGGCCCTGCTGTGCACTACCTGTGGAAAAGACCCCGCCCTCGGGGAGTCCCACATCGTGTAAGTCATGCTAACATACGAGAGATGAGCGAGGACTTATGTAACATATGCGGGGCCGCTGCGTTAAGACGTGGCGGATGGGGGTCTTGATGGGCGATCCATCCCTGTGGCCATCAGCCCTGGCAGCCGACCCGGGCGGGGACCTGGCGCTCATACGTCGTTGCCAGCGCCGCGACCCGGCCGCCTTCGGCGAGCTGTACGAGAAGTATGTTGACCGCGTCTACAAACACATCTACTATCTCTTGCGCGACCGGGCGGAAGCGGAGGACTTGACGGCGGAGACCTTTCTCAGGGCATGGGCCGCTGTCGACCGCTAC
>DAOTWZ010000017.1:0-1787 GCA_034435615.1 Dehalococcoidia bacterium | reverse complement strand
CGGGGGCCGCCGGCCGGCGGCCCCCGCCTCCCGTAGTCGCGAGCGGAGCCTACCGCTGCAGGAACTGGTTGATGACGTCACGGTAGGCCTGGAACCAGTCCGTCACCGGCTCCCACTGGTTCCCCCTCACCTGGTAGATGCGCACGAAGCCGCCACCCTCATGGTCTTGGGGGCTCATCCGCAGCGTCATGATGCCCGCCACATCGCCGCGGATGCTCTCGAACCCCTCCTTCATCTTCTCCCCGTCCAGGGGGTAGCCGTGCTTCTCCATAGCCCGACGGGCCGCCTCCACCATCACGGCAGCGGTGGCGATGCCCCGCAGGTAGTAGATGTTGCCCTGCTGCACCTCCGGCGGGAGCGGCTTGCCCTCGTCCTGGTACATCTTGCGGATCTCGTTGAGGACGGGCAGGTCAGCGCCCACAGAGGTGAACTGGATGCCGTAGTAGCCCTGGGCCACCTCCCAGCCGCCCGCCGCCAGCACGTCAGCGTCCGCCGAGCCCCAGACGAAGCTCACCACCCGGTCCAGGGGGAAGTTGTTCTCCTTCAGGGTCTTGATGGAGACCGAGGGCGACCGGCCGAAGAAGTGGGTTATCACCCAGTCCGCCCGGTAGCGCTGCACGATGTCCTGCACCTGGGCCGACATCTCCAGTCCGGGCGCCGGCACGGCGAACTCCCGCAGCTCGAACCCCTCCCGCTGGGCCAGCGTGCGCAGCACCTCTATGGGCTCGCGGCCGGCCGGGTTGTCGTAGTACAGGAAGGCTATCTTGGGCTTGCCGGGCCGCCCCTCCTTCTGCCACTGGTCCAGGATGAACTTGACGGCCGCCGCCCCCTGGCTCCAGTAGCTGGCCGCCACCGGGAAGCCGTAGGGGAACTTCTGGCCGTTGGCAGCGGAGGCGGCACCGTAACCGGGGAATATGCAGACGATCTTGTCGGCGATGCAGCGATCCAGCACGGCCTGCGTGATGGGCGTCCCGTAGGTGTTGATGGCTATGGCCCCCTCACGCTTCATACGCTCGTAGGCGTCCACGCCCCTGGGCACCTCGTACCCATGCTCGATGAAGATGGGGTTGATGGGGTGCCCGTCCAGGCCGCCCTGCCGGTTTATGAGGCGGAAGTAGTCCTCCGCCCCCAGCTTCAGGGAGACGCCCACGAGCTGAGTGGCGCCTGTGGCGTCGTACATGAAGCCGAAGGTGATGGGAGGCTTGGTGGCCGTGCCGGCCTGCTCACCTCCTCCGCCACAGGCAGCCAGCAGCATGGCCATACCAGCCATGAGTAGCAGCGCCCAGCGCCTCCAAGACCCCATGAGCTGACCTCCTTTCCCGAGGCTCCCTGTCTGTCGAAGTCCGGGCCGGTGCTGCTTGCGTCCGGTGGCCTCTCACCCCCTCCTTTGTTAGTACGTCTCAGCTACCCTTCCGGTCTTCTTACTTAAGTAGTCTTCAGACTCTTGTCAAGTTTTTGATAACGCGCTGACCTTTTTCCTGGGCTTTTCCGGGCCGCTAGGGGAGCCAGGGAGAACGGGAAAGGAGCGGCGCTGCCGCTAGCGCGGGGCCCGCCGGCCCGGCTAGCGACGCTCGGACTGACGCCGCTCAGGAGGGGAGACACCATGGCCTGGGCCGCAGGGCCACAGACCGGGGTAGTTGGAGGGCCGCCCGGGAGTCGAACCCGGAACCCGCGGATTAAGAGTCCGCTGGCATATTCAGGCGCTGAATCTGCTGCCGCCTTTTTGCCGCCTTTTTGCCCCCTCTCGCCTGGGCAAGAGGCATTGTAGCGGGTGGCGAGGAGAAGTC
>DAOTWZ010000016.1:0-26027 GCA_034435615.1 Dehalococcoidia bacterium | reverse complement strand
GACGGCGGCCACCGGCCGCTCCTGCCAGTGGGGGTGGGGCAGCCCCACCACCGCCGCCTCCAGCACCTTGGGGTGGGACATGAGGACGCTCTCCAGGTCTACCGAGGAGATCCACTCCCCACCCGACTTCACCAGGTCCTTGGTGCGGTCGACAATGCGTATGTAGCCGTCGGGGTCGATGGTGGCCACGTCGCCGGTGCGCAGCCAGCCGTCCATGAACTTCTCGGCGGCGGTGGGGTCCTCATAGTAGGTGCCGGTGATGAAGGGGCCACGCACTTGCAGCTCGCCGATGCTCTGGCCGTCCCAGGCCCTCTCCTGGCCCGTCTCCAGGTCGGCCACCCGGCACTCAACCAGGGGCACCACGTTCCCTTGCTTGGCCCGGTAGCCTAGCTGCGCCTCCTCGTCCAGCCCCTCCAGCCAGGAGCGAAGGCGGGACATGGAGGCGATGGCTGTGGTCTCCGTCATGCCCCAGAGGTGGAAGAGCTGGATACCGTGGCGCTGGAAGCCCTTGATGAGAGGCGGCGGCACGGCCGAGCCGCCACAGAAGATGGCCCGCAGGGTGGGGAGGCGCCGCCCCGTCTGCTCCAGCAGGTCCAGGACGGGCACCCATATGGTGGGCACGCCGGCCGTCAGCGTCACCCCCTCCCGCTCGATGAGCTCCACCAGGCGCTGGGCGTCCAGGTAGCGGTTGGGGAAGACCTGGCTCGCTCCCACCAGGCCAGCGGTGTAAGGCAGGCCCCAGCCGTTGGCGTGAAACATAGGCACGGCGGAGAGGAGCACGTCCCGCTCCTGGAGGCCCACGTTGTCCGGCAGGGCCGTCACCAGACAGTAGAGGAGGGTGGAGCGGTGAGTGTAGACTACCCCCTTGGGCCGGCCGGTGGTGCCGGAGGTGTAGCACATGGTGGCCGGCTGCCGCTCATCGATGGGTGGCCAGGCGAAGGACTCGTCGCCGCTGGCCAGGAACTCCTCGTAGTCCACCACCTCCGGGAAGGCCTGCCGCAGCTCCTGGGAGGGCTCCGGCCCCTCGTTCATCAGGATCAGGAGCCGGACGGTGGGCATCTTCCCCGCCAGTGGCTCCAGTTGGGGCAGAAGGGAGCGGTCGCAGAAGATGGCCCCGTCCCGGGCATGGTTGACGATATACTCCAGGTCTCCCGGGAAGAGACGGATGTTGAGGGTGTGCAGCACCGCCCCCATGCAGGGGATGGCGAAGTAGCACTCCAGATGGCGCCGCGTGTTCCAGGCGAAGGTGGCCACCACATCGCCCGGGCGCACCCCGGCCCGCCACAGGGCGCTGGCCAGCCTCCGCACCCGCGGCACCAGCTCTCCGTAGGTGGCTCGTTCGGGCGGCCCCTCCTCCAACCGCTGCGATACCACCGTCTTCCCCGGAAAGAGACGTTCCATCCGCCACAGGATGTGGTTGATGGTGAGAGGGTGGTCCATCACGGTGGCATACATGGCTTCCCCCTTCTTCCTGCCCGGCCGGGACGTCTGCAGGTATTTAAGTAAGAGTCCGACTCCCTGGTCAAGGGTGGGCGTAAGTGGCAAACCAGGGCCAGCAGACCGGGCGGGGGCCTCCCTTGACACCCTATTTCGCCGGGACTACACTCGCCAGCAGCCGGACGCCTGTCCCGGGACTTCTGGGCAAGGCCGGGACATCCTGACCGGCGCCGCTGCCTGAAGTATGGTGGGAGAAGGGACCGCCCGAAGCCAGACCCGCCCCGCCGGCGACGTCATGACCTCCACCGTCGCCCTGGACCGCCCTCCCGTCCGCCACGGGGGCGCCTGGCCGGCGGCGCCGAACGCTGAGGAGGGGCCATGACGACAATCGAGACCCGGCGCCAGGTGGTGGGCACCTCCGTCCTTCCCGACGAGGCACGCCCCCTCCTGCTGGGCGAGGGGCAGTTCGCCGCCGACGTCCAGCTACCCCACACCCTGCACCTGGCCTTCCTGCGCTCGCCCCACCCTCACGCCCGCATCCGCTCCATAGACGTCAGCGCCGCCCTGGCCGTCCCCGGCGTGGTGGCCGTCCTCACCGGCCGGGACCTCCTGGGCCAGGTGGAGCCGTTCCGCAGCGTGGAGAACCGCTACGCGGCCACGCCCGCCACCGTCCAGCACTGGCTGGCCGTGGACAAGGTGCGCTACGTGGGCGAGCCCGTCTGCGCCGTCATCGCCAGGGACCGCGCCACCGCCGAGGACGCATGCGAGCTCATAGACGTGGACTACGAACTCCTCCCCGCCGTCACCGATGTCCACGCCGCCCTGGAGCCGGAGGCCCCCCTCGTCCACGAGGAGGCGGGCAGGAACGTCTTCATCGACCGCGAATACGAGGCCGGCGACGTGGAAGGCGCCTTCCGCTCCGCCCACCTGGTGGTGCGACGCCGCTTCCGCCTCCACCGCAAGACGGCCCTCTGCCTGGAGACGCGCGGCTGCACCGCCGCCTACCGGGAGGGCGGCTGGACCCTCACCGTCTGGCTCAACAACCAGCACCCGCACATCGTCCGCTATCTGCTGGCCAAGCACCTGGGCCTCCAGGAGCACGAGGTGCGCGTCGTCATCACCGATACCGGGGGCGGCTTCGGCCAGAAGTCCACCGCCTATCCGGAGGAGTTCGTGGTGGCCTACGCCGCCCTACGGCTGCGCCGGCCCGTCAAGTGGGTGGAAGACCGGCTGGAGCACATGCTGGCCTCCACCCACGCCCGCGACCAGCATATCGACGTGGAGGCCGCCTTCGACGAGGAGGGCCGCATCCTGGCCCTCCGCGCCCAGGTCATCTCCGATTGCGGCGCCTACTCCATCACCCCCTGGACGGCCGGCATCGAGCCGCTACAGACGGCAGGTCTGATGCCTGGCCCCTACCGTGTGCCGGCCCAGCGCTACCGCGCCATGGCCGTGGCCACCAACAAGACGCCGGGCGGCCCCTACCGGGCGGTGGGCCGCCCCTCCGCTGTGGCCGCCCTGGAGCTGGTGCTGGACGAGGCAGCCCGTCAGCTCGGTATGGACCCTGTCGATATCAGGCTGGTCAACCTCATCCGCGAGGAGGAGACCCCCTACCGCAACATCAACCGACTCGTCCATGAGCGCATCGCCTACCGGCGCTGCCTGGAGACCCTCCTGGAGAAGGCCGACTACGAGGCGCTGCGGGAGACCTGTCGGGAGGTCAGAGAGCGGGGCAAGCTGCGGGGCATCGGCGTCATCTGCTACGCCGAGCTGACCGGCCTGGGCACCCGCATCCCCCTCTCGCCCGGCATCCCCATGCGCATGGGGAGGGACGCCGTGACCCTCCGTCTGGAGCCCACCGGCGTCCTCACCGTGGCCGCCTCCATGCCCTCCCAGGGCCAGCGCATCGCCACTGCCATGCGTCAGGTGGCCGCCGACGCCCTGGGCATCCCCGTGGACCGCATCCGGGTAGTCCTGAACGACACCGCCGTGGTGCCCTTCGGCTTCGGCGTGGGCGCCTCCCGCACCGCCGTAGTGGGGAGCGGGGCAGTGATACGGGCCGCCCGTGAGCTGAAGGAGCGCATCCTGGCCTGCGCCGCCCACCTCATGGAGGCGGCGCCCGAGGAGCTGGAGATCGTCGATGGCGTGGTGCGACACCGCCAGGGCGGCCGCGAGCTCCCCCTGGAGCAGGTGGCCTACATCTCCTACTTCGAAGGGCACCGCCTCCCCAGCGAGGTCAACCAGGGGCTGGAGGTCACTGCCTATTACGATCCCATCTTCGGCAGCTTCAGCGGCGCCGCCCACCTGGCAGTGGTGGATATAGACACCCGCACCGGCCGGCCGGAGGTGGTCCGCTACGTGGCCGTAGAGGACTGCGGACGGGTCATCAACCCGGCGGTGGTGAAGGGGCAGGTCACGGGAGGCGTCGCCCAGGGGCTGGGCGAGGCCCTCATGGAGGAGCTGGTCTACGGTGAGGACGGCCAGCTCTACACCGGCACCCTCATGGACTACCTGGTGCCCACCGCTCCCGATGTCCCTAACATAGAGGTCTACCATGTGGAGCAGCCCTCCAGCGCCGAGGGAGGCTTCAAGGGCGTGGGCGAGGGCGCCCACTCGGGGGCGCTGGCCGCTATCTGCTGCGCCGTGGTAGACGCCCTCAAGCAGGCCGGGGCCGACCTGACCGAGTTCCCCGCCACGCCGGACCGCATCTGGAAGGCCCTGACGGGAGGCGGCGACGAGGGCCAGCCATGAGCGACGACAGCCTGCTGGTGGCCAGGGAAGAGCAGTGGGGCGTCCTGACCCTCAACCGGCCCCACGTGGGCAACGCGGCTGACCAGGCCCTCTGGCGGCGCATCGCCCAGGAGGCAGCCCGCCTGGCCGCCGACCCCCAGGTGCGCGTCATCATCGTCACCGGCACAGGAGAGCGCGCCTTTATGGCTGGCGCCGACCTCAACGAGTTCCCCACGCTCCTCCAGAGCCCCCAGCGGGCCCGGGATTACGTGGAGACGGTGGCCGCCGCCCTGGACACCCTGGAGGAGCTGGAGGTGCCGGTCATCGCCCAGATCAATGGGTCGGCCATCGGCGGGGGGCTGGAGCTGGCCATCGTCTGCGATTACCGCGTGGCCGTGGAGGGCGCCCGCTTCGGCATCCCGGCGGCGGACGTCGGCCTGGCCATCAACTACTGCGACGTGGAACGACTGGTGGAGCTAGTGGGGAGCGCCCGCGCCCGGGAGGTCCTCCTGCTGGGACGCGTCTACACGGCCCAGGAGGCGTTGGCCATCGGCCTGGTGAACGAGGTGGTGCCCCGGGAGCAGCTAGCGCCCCGGGTGCGAGAGCTGGCCCGAGAGCTGGCGGCCAAGGCCCCGGCCAGCCTGCGCAGCGCCAAGAAGGTGCTGCGGGCCGTCACCCACCGCCACCATCTGCCCAGGGAGGAGGCCCTGCGCTCCGTCGAGGAGGCCTGGGACAGCCAAGAGCTGAAGGAGCGCGTCCAGCGGCTGCTGGGCCGCCTCGCCGGGGGCGCCCGCTCCGACCAGGAGGGACGGGGGCGATGAAGCCACCTCCCTTCGACTACGAGGCCCCGGAGACCCTGGAGGAGGCGCTCCGGCTCCTCCAGCAGGCCGGCGGTGAGGCGAAGGTGCTGGCCGGCGGCCAGAGCCTCGTCCCCCTCCTGAACATGCGCCTGGTCAGGCCCTCCCTCATCGTCGACATCAACCGTATCGCTGGCCTGGACTACCTGCGGGAGGAGGACGGTGAGCTGGTGGTGGGGGCGTTGGCCCGCCACCGGGACGTCCTGGCCAGTCCCCTGGTGTGGGAGGGCTGGCCCCTCCTGGCCGAGGCCACCGCCCAGGTGGGGCACCCCGCCATCCGCAACCGGGGCACCGTCTGCGGCAGCATCGCCCACGCCGACCCGGCCGCCGAGCAGCCGGCCGTACTCTGCGCCCTGGACGGCCGCGTCGTCGTGGCCGGCCCGGCCGGCCGCCGCGAGGTGCCCGCCCGGGACTTCTTCCTTACTTATCTGACCACCGCCCTGGAGCCAGAGGAGATAGTGGTGGAGGCCCGCTTCCCCAGGCTGCCGCCCGGTAGCGGTGCCGCCTTCGTGGAGTTCGCTCGCCGCCACGGCGACTTCGCTATCGTCGGCGTGGCCGCCGCCGTCACCCCGGAGGACGGCCAGTGCCGGGAGGCCCGCATCGCCCTGGTGGGCGTGGGCGGGACTCCCCTGCGAGCGCGGGAGGCAGAGGAGATGCTCAGAGGCCGGCCCCTGAGAGGCCCGGAGGGCCGCTCCATCCTGCAGAGGGCAGCGCAGCAGGTGGCCGCCAGCGTGGAGCCGCCGGACGATGTCCACGCCTCGGCCCGCTACCGCCGCCACCTGGCCGGGGTGCTGACGGAGCGGGCGCTGGAGGAGGCGCTGCGGCGCGCCGGGGGGGAATGACAGTGCCCACAGAGCAACGCATCAGCCTCAAGGTGAACGGCACCTGGTACGAGGCCGTGGTGCCCGCCCGGCGCACCCTGGCCGACTTCCTCCGGGAAGACCTGGGACTGCGGGGCACCCACTTGGGCTGCGAGCACGGCATCTGCGGCGCCTGTACGGTGCTGGTCAACGGTCGCTCCGCCCGCTCCTGCCTCATGCTGGCCGTCCAGGCCGACGGCGCCGAGGTGGTGACGGTGGAGGGGCTGGCCCTGCCCGATGGCTCTCTCCACCCCCTGCAGGAGTCCTTCTGGCGGCACTTCGCCCTCCAGTGCGGCTTCTGCACCCCGGGCTTCCTCATCACCGCCTACGAGCTGCTGCGGGAGAACCCGAACCCCACGGAGCGAGAGGTCAGGGAGGCCCTCTCCGGCAACATCTGCCGCTGCACCGGCTACCAGGCGATAGTGGAGGCCATCCTGGCCCTGGCCGGCCAGGAGCTTCCCGGCCCGCCGGCGCTCCCGGGAGAGGACGGCCCCCGCCTGTCCCCATCCTGACCAGCGTGGCGGGGCTATTCGGCCCAGGTGACCAGGAGCCACAGGTCGCTCATGGCGGTGGTCTCGAAGCAGAGCCGCAGCGGCCCGTAGGGGGTGGCAGGCAGGCCGGCGGTGAGGGAGCCTTTCAGCAGGCCGCCCAGCGCAGCGTCCCTGGTGAGGCTCGCTATCCTGGTGCTGTCGCTCCTCTGAGCCGCCTGGAAGACCTCGATGCTGTCCAGCTCGCTGCGGGCCAGCAGCTCCACTCGTTCCACCCTGTTGAGCCGTCCCTGGCTCCAGAAGGGATAGTGCTCGGGCCGCAGGGTGAGGGCCACCTCGGACCGTCGCTCGTCGTCGGGAGTCTGGGCCAGGAACCGGGCCCACTCGACGGGGAACTCGTGTCGCACCGAGAGGAGACGGACCGACCCGGCTGCCCGCGCCTCCCTGATGAGGTCTTTCAGGTTCTCCAGGGCCGCCCGGCGCAACGGCTCCCCACCCTCGCGGGCGGTGTAGCGGATGTGCAGGATGACATCGGTGATGGTGTTGTAATCGAAGAGGCAGGGGTCGCCGCGGCTGGGGTCGGCCGGCAGCTCCAGTTGCCATTCACTGATGACGCCGGAGTTCTCGAAGGGGAGATAGCGTTCGTCGCGCAGGTTGGGCTCAAAGAGGCCAGCGTCGCTCTTGGCTGAGCTGGCGACGACGGACTGCAGGACGCCGTAATACTCGTCGAACCGGTCGTCCTCGGCCCCCTGCCAGGCATAGACGCCGCCCCGGAGGTCCGGCGTCCTGCGCACCCGGCTCCGGAGCAGGGTCAGCTTGCAGTTGATCCCCACATAGGGACCGGTGACGCAGGGCACGCTCACAGCCACCGATTTTATGCGTCGGAAGTAGTGCCCCGGGCCGTCCATATCGAACAGTTCCTCGGGCAGGCGCACCGTGCAGCGGCCCGTGGTGCGGAGCTGTACCAGCGCCAGAGGGTCCACCTGCAGCAGGCTGACGTGCTTGGTGAGCTCGTACTCCCGGCGGTTCAGCTCGTGGTAGGCCATCTCCATGCGCTTGATGTCCAGATAGAGCCTCTCGCCGGCCAGGAGCCCTTCTTTGCCCGCCAGGTAATCCGACCTGATGTAGCCCAGGCTGCGGTCTCCCAGCTCGTGCTGCAGGGCGCGCTCCGCCTTCTTGGCGACATCGAAGGCGAGCTGGAAGCAGTGGGCGTGGAGGCCGCGCACCTCCCGCTTCATCCAGGCGTGCAGGGCCTTGTTGGTCTGCTTGCCGGCGCGCTCCGTGCCCTCCTCGTTCAGGAAGCGCTCCATCTCCTCGGTGTGCTTCATCTGGAGGCGATGGGCCCTGAGCTCCTGCTCCGCCACCGCCTCCCGGATCTGGGCTGCCCGTAGCTGCTTCAGGACTTGCGATATCTCTATGGCGGCGAGATTGCTCTGCAGTGCCCACTCGCGCTCGCGGCGGGCGAAGGCGTCCATGCGGCTGGCCTGGCGGGCCTCGAAGCTGAGGCGGTCGGCCACGGCACGGGAGGCGACAGCCAGCCCCTGAAGGGCATCCCCCACGTTCTTGCCTCCGTACTCCGTCGTCGCTCCCGTGCCGAAAGGCTGGATATTGATATGGAACGTGGGCAAGTAGAAGCCCACAGCGCTGAGAGCGCTCAGGACGTTCGCCGTGTCGCTGGCTATCTGGGCCCACTGCAGCAGCTCCGACTCCTGCACCTCGTATGAGCTCAGCAGCCTGCCACCCTGAGGATCGCCGACGACCGCGGGCGAGCCGCCGCTGGCGACGTCCACCCGGATCTCCCGCGAGGGAAGCTCCGGCTCCGTCGTCTCCAGCTCCATCCTCTCGAGCCGCTGGCGGTCCAGCTCCCCCAGCGCCTGTATGGCGCTCTGAAGCACCCGCTCTATCTCCTCCGGGCGCCTGCCCAGGTGGCGTTCGTAGTAGGTGTAGCGCTGCACCGCCAGGGCCAGAGACTTGCCCAGCGACTCCCTGGCCTTGATGGCTTCCTGTAGCTGGGCGTACTTCACCTGCTCCACCATCTCCATGACGAGGCGCTCGTGCCGGGACCGCAGGAGGGCCAGCGCCTCCGCGTCCTCCCTCTCCATGGCGGCCAGCAACTGGCCTCCCAGAGACTTCACCTCCTGGCAGACCTCGGCCGCCTTCTGGACGAGAAAGGCAAAGCGGATGAGGGGCAGGGGCTGGTTCAGGCCGCTGACTACCGCCCCCACGTCCACACCAGCGGCGGCCGCCCGCACCAGCAACGCCGGGTCGATGGGCGGCGAGAAGAGCGGAAGCTGGCGAAAGATGCCCATGATGTTGAGGCTGTTGCGGATCTTGAAAAGGCGGTCGGCCACGGTGTCCCAGTACTGGAGGAGCCTCTCGTTCCTGGGCAGGCAGAAGTAGAGGGCCTTGCCCAGCCCCCCGATGGCGGTCAGGCGCTCACCGTCGCTGGCTCCCCCGGCGGGGAACGGCATCAGGTCGAAGGGAAGGTCGGCCTCCAGGTCGCGCAGGGCGTTGCCAAAGCGATCCAGGTCAGCGCGGAGGGTCTGGTAGGTCTGGGGTCGCAGGGTGCCCTTCCTGGGCACCATATCCGGGCGAGGGCCGAGGATATTGGCGGCCAGCACGTAGAGCTGCAGCGCCTCATCGACGCTCTCCGGCGTGTCCTGGCGGAACAGAGAGTCCCCCCAGGCGATGAGGTTGTCCAGGTAGGCCATCACCACCTTGTACATGTAGGCCTGCTGCCGGTAGCGGGCGATGGCGTGGGGACGGAAGGGCGCGTCCTTCCAGGTCTCGATGCTGTGAACGGTCTCTCGCTGCAGGTCGGGGTCGGCACCCGTGGCCAGGTTGACCAGGATCTCCTCCAGCTTCTTCACATCCATGGACTGGAAGGGCCGCACCTTCCAGAAGCGCTGGGGGGTGGGGCCATCGCTGTCGTCCGTGGGGTCGAAGATGTAATGGAACCAGCGCTGCGCTTCGGCGAAGCGCTGGTTCCTGCTCAGGTGGACGGCGATGGTCAGCGGCACGTGATAGAAGAGCTCCCAGTTGTAGACGGCGTAGGGGCCGCTGGAGCTGAAGTCCAGCTCTTTCACCGGATACGGCTTCCTCACCAGCTCCGAGGCCACGTAGGGGAGCCTCGACGCCTCGTCCTGTCCCTCCGAGACGAGCTCGCCGTAGAGGACCGGCCGCGGCCGACCGTCCGGCAGGGACTCGAAGGTGCCGTCGTCTCGCCTCACGTATTCGGTATCGGCGGCCTGCAGCGCCGGCGTCCCTCCGCGCAGCGATCTTTGCATCAACTGCTGCACGAAGGGGTGCTGGTGCAGGTAGAGCCGGTAGTCCAGCTCCCTTCGCTGGACGACTACGCGCCGCCTTCCCTTGCCCAGGGTGGCCATATCGTAGTAGCCGTGAAAGCGCAAGTGTCGTTTGCTCATGGCCAGCGCTCCTTTTCCTTAATTCGGCCTACCGTCCCTGGCGCAGCCTCTGCGGGCTCACCGCGGCCCTCTCTCCATGGCCAGACGCTCCAGGGCGGCGGCGTCCAGGCCACCCCTCCCCACCACATGCAGCCGTCCCTCCAGCGTCAGCCGGCCAGCGGACCCGCCCAGCCCTTCCGTCCGGACAGCCAGGGGCGAGGGCTGGCCGGTGGCCCCTCCCGGCGGTACGCCCATGCCGCCGTCCAGCGTGGTCGGCCGGCCGACGATGCCCTCCCCCGGCCGGGCCCCGGGGGCGATTCGCCCGCCCGCCCCCACCAGCCCGCCATCGAACTCCAGGGCCGTGGACGGGTTCACCAGCCAGTCCCGGGAGGTGCGCAGCCGGTGGAGGGACCGGGGGTCCACGGGGAGGCGCCAGACGGGGTCATCCGGGCCCATGGGCAGCGGACTCTCCACGGGCACCCAGGGCTCCAGCACCCTCTCCAGCATCCCCTCCTGCAACTCCAACATCTCCGCCGGGACAGGAGCGATGGGCGTCAGCCATCCCTCCCACGTCTCGGTGGACTCCTCCGTCAGGTCCGGCTCAATGAAGAAGGTATGGAGGTGGTCCTGGAAGAAGACAGGCCTCTCCAGAGAGGCGACCTCGGCATCGCCAAAGGGGGCCTCGTTGTTGCACGGCACGAGGGAGTAGCCCTTCTGCTCACTGACCAGCTTCAGGATGGAGGGCGAGTCCCAGTCCTCTTCGGGCTCTTCCCCATCCCTGATGACGATCGATTGGCGAAATGTGACGCGGAGCTCGGATTCGCCGAGGTAATCGGTCGCTCCCTGGGACGTCCGCGGATAGGGCGCGGAGGGCCGACTCCTGCCCCTCTGAAGGAGGACGGGGGGACTGTTGCGGCCCGCCAGATAGAAGCTCTGGCTCAGCGCTCGACTAACCAGATGGACGTAGACTCCCCGCTCCTCGCCCTCCTCATAGGGCTCCTTGGAGACGAAGACGAAGAGCTGGGACGGGCTGAAGGAGCTGCGGTGGAGCTGTAGGGGATTCCCGTCGTCCCCCAGGACAGTGAAGAGGGGGCTGGACTCGGGGGGACTCCACTTGCCGTTGGTGTAGACGCTCCAGTGGAGCTGCACCTGGAGCTGCCTGTGCGCGGTCCTGTCCATTATGTCGTTCATCACATCGGACAGTTGGACCTCAGCTAGGGTCCTGCCGCTGCTGCGGGACCCGGGCTGGGCGTCCTCTTCCGCCCGCTCCATGAAGGTGACCCAGAAGAGATAGAGCCGGTCCCGCCAGACCACTGGCGCCAGGTGGTCGCCCTGCACGTCCACCGTCACCGGCTCCCAGGGCGTCCAGCTCTGGTGAAGGAAGCGACGGTAGAAGTATTTGTGGGGCTGACCGTGAGTGCGGCCGAAGACGTGGAGGACGTTCGCCTCCGCGTCCGTCCGGTACTCCAGGTGCATAGCGACGATCTTCAGCCTGGCCAGTTCGTCCAGCTTCTTAAGGTAGTTGAGGAAGGCGTCCTCCACCAGGTCATCGGAGACGTCACCCTGGAAGAGTGCACCCTCCAGCTCCTGGAACAGGGACGTCTTGTCGTCGCGGAACTCGGGCTCCAGCCAGTTCTCGGGGAAGAGGAAGACCTTGCGGTTGGCCTCCCATACCCGGTAGCGCTTCATCCACTCCCACCGGCTGGCGTTGATGGCGGCGGGCGGCGCATCGGGCTCCAGGTTCAGCAGGCAGCGCTGGACGAAGAGCTGCACCGAGGCGATAGCCAGACGGATGCGCGAGGTGCGCACCACGGGCTCCATCCCGGGGTCGATGAGGAAGTACTCGTAGAGCTGCTCCTGCCGCTGGAAGCCCAGCTTGCGCATCGTATAGGCGACGAGAGCATCGCGCCGCTGCCGCCGCAGGCGGTCAAAGATGGGCTGGGCGACCCGGCGCCAGCTCTCGGTGTCGAAGCGGGCTCTCACCGTCTCCCGCGCCTGTCTGGCGATGGCGAAGCGCTGGGCCGCTGGGGCGGTGCCGTCCACCACGCCCGTCCAGCCGGTCAGGGAGGCCACGGGCACCCCGAAGCGCTCCACCACCTGGAGGGCCTCCCACAATCGCCACAGCGGCCTCTCGTCGGTGAAGGCGGGCGCTGCGAAGAGGTGCTGGGCCACCTCCTTCACCACCGCCGCGTCCCGGCGCGTCACCCGGGCGATGATCGAGTAGGCGGACTCCAGGTCGCCGGCGGCGCTGGCCTCGAAGATGCCGGTCAGCTCCTCCCGCCCTCCGGCCATCTCCCCCTTGAGCCGGGCATAAGCGGCCAGGCGCAGGAACTGCCCGAAGAGCGCTCGCGCCCCCGCCGGCGTGTCGTCCTGGGGACGCGTGGGGAGCCTGCTCAGGTCCAGGCCATCGAAGTCCGTCCGGTGGGTGAGAAGGTAGCGCAGCTCCCCCAGGCCGAGGCCCAGGGCCTCCACCAACTGGAGGGCCTTGCGGAGCAGGAGACAGGCCCGCTCCGCCCTCTCCATGCTCGCCCCGGGGTACAGGACGAGACGGGCGAGCCCTCCCCTGGCCAGTCCCTCCCCTCGCACCAGCAGGCGGGCCTCGCCATCCTGGAGGTTTCGGGCCTCCAGAGTGAACCTGTAGGGGACGCCGGCCGCCAGCTCCAGGTGCTGACTGAACTCCTGCCCATCGGCGCTGGCCGTCCCGGACAGGAGAGGGCCGGCCACGTGCTCGAAGCGGAGCTCGGCCTCGGCGTTCTGTCGCTCCAGGACGACGTAGAACCGGTATGCCCCGGGCACCGGCACCTCCAGATATCCCTCCATGAGAACGCTGTTGGCTCCAAGAGGCCGCAGAGGGGTGCCGCTGGCATCCCCGAGGCCGGTGTCGGCATCGGCCAGGGCCAGGGTGGCGAGAGGGCTTCCCGTAGCGTCAGCGGCAGAGAAGAACCGGGCTGTGACGCCACCCCCGGCGAGGCCCTCGAAGGCCGCCAGCAGGGGCTCGTCGCCTCCCGGGGAGGCGGGATCGGTCACCAGGCGAGAGTCGGTGAGCAGCGCCTCCACCAGGGCCGCCTCTCCTCCCGTCTGGTCCACTAGGGCGCGGACGATGGCTTGCTGGGCCAGCCGCTGCTGGAGGACGGGGAAGAGAGCGCGGGCCAGCCGTGCCCGCCGCTGGGCCAGCCGCTCCTGGCGCTGGGCCTCGTTCAGGCCTTCGGGCAGGGGAGCGAAGAGCAGTTCGTAATCGGCGGCCTCCAGGAAGCCAGTGGTGGGGGCGTCCGCGGAGGCCGACCGCTCCAGATGGGCCTCGAAGAAGGATCGCGCCTGGGCCTGGACGTCGTCCAGGAGGCCGCGAAGGACGGCCTGCTGATCGGTCGAGAGGGAGGGGGCGAACCGCCCCAGCAACTCCCCCTTTTGCTCCTCCAGGAGAACGCCACGGAAGGTGAGGGACTGCCTCTCCAGGGTCTCGTCATAGGCCAGCCGGAGCAGCGAGGGCTCCCCGACGAAGAGGGAGGGCTCCAGCCTGTTGGCGGGCGGCGCCTCCACGGTGGCGGTGAACTCGACGGTGCCGTTCAGCATGGCCAG
This sequence comes from Dehalococcoidia bacterium, assembly GCA_034435615.1. Classification (GTDB taxonomy): domain Bacteria; phylum Chloroflexota; class Dehalococcoidia; order SM23-28-2; family HRBIN24; genus H17-190. The sequence goes on along the minus strand of DAOTWZ010000016.1, from coordinate 12,675 downwards.
AAAGCGCCGGGCCACCTCGGACGGCAGAAGGAGACCCAGCTTTTGCTGCAGTGCCTCCTCGCTCAGGGCGCCAGGATCCGACGGCACGGCGTGCTCGGCGCGGATGGCCCTGATGGTCGCCGCCAGCCCCTTGAGAAAGAGGAGGGTGGCCGCCCGGGCCGGCCGGTAACGGCCCGTCGGGTCGAAGCGGTGGCGCAGAAGGTATTCCAGATCCTCCACGTTGAAACCGCTGGCCCTGACCTGCTCCACCGTCTCCACGAAACGGAGGGTCTGGGTGAAGGGGTGGTCGTCCCCCAGCGTCGTCAGGGTGCCGGCCTCCAGGGGCTTGAACGGCTCCAGGCCCGAGAGCTGCCTGAGGGCTATGAGCTCCCGGACGGAGAGCTCCAGCGCCCGGGCCAGGAGGGCGTAACGGTAGAGCAGGGAGACGTTGCTCAGAGTGAGGGCTGCGCTTTCCAGCGAGAGACCAGCATCGGCCAGGATGCGCTGGACATCGTCGGCGGTGAGTCCCAGCGCCCCCTGCAGGGCCACCATGTGGGCCTTCAGGGAGACATTGCCCGTCTGAGGGGACTCCGGCTGACTGGCATCCCAGCGGAAGGGCCTGTACCTTCCCTCCGCAGCATCGAAGTATTCCAGATAGCGGCCCAACGGGCTGTCGAAGACGGGGTCGCTCTTCAGGACGCCGGGCACCAGAAAGAGCTGGGCATAGAGGGGGCGCTCTCCAGTCGTCGGCAGTTCCGACCACAAGGTGAGGAGCTTCAGGCGACCGTCAGCCCCCAGGCCCAGGGCTTCCTCCAGCGCCTTGAGGTGGGCCAGATAGACCAGGGCTGTCCTGAGGGGGCGTTCGTTCAGGTGCTCGGGCTCGAAGGGCGCTTCGCTGGGGACGAAGACCTGAAGGGCGCGGTCCGTCTCCTCGATGCTCCAGCCCAGCCTGCGCCACAGTCGCACGAAGAGGTTCAGCCGTAGGAGGGCTATGGGCTCCGCCGGGCGGCCGCTGGCATACCGCAGGGCCGTGTGCTCGAAGTCGCACTCCCCCTCCGGACCGCTCAGCACCAGGACGTCATCGAAGGGGAGGGCTTCCACCTGGGCCTCCAGATGGGCAAACGCCATACTGAACTCCTGGCCGAGCCGCTCCAGCCGCTGTCGGAAGGCCTCCGCCTCCAGACGCTGTCGCTGCTCCTCCTCCGTGAGGCTGGACGGTTCCCTCTCCAGCAGCCCCCGGTGGTCCAGGTAGGACCGGGCGTCGGCTATGGAGGCGCCCAGCTTGTCCAGGAGGCCCAGCTCCGCCAGCCGGGGGTTCACGAAGCCCGTCTTCACCAGCTCCACCAGCTCCCGGTAGCTCACCGCCAGCCGGCGGGCCAGCACCTTGGCCGAGCTCAGGTCTACGGACTCTCCCGTCTCGGCGTCGGTGACGAGGGTGGCGTCGGGGTCGTCGCTGGCGCAGCCGTAAAGGCCCTGCCACGTGGCCAGGGCAGCGGGGTCGGTGAAGACGGCGTGCTCCGCTGGCGAGAGGCCCAGCCTCTCCCGGAACACGGCCTCGTGGCCGTAGGCGGCGCCGGAGGCGAAGAGGTCTTGCGTCGGCCGGAAGGTCTCCAGCAGCCGCCAGAAGGGCGCCTCGAAGAAGTCGCAGAACTGGCGCACTGTCTCCAGCCACAGGTCGAAGGGGAGGGCCAGGGGATAGCGGGCGCTGTAGAGGGCATCGTAGGCCTGGAGGGCGACCTGGTCCTCTCGGGCCGTGCTCTGGGGCTCGGCCAGGAGGTCCTCGCTGGCAGTGGCGCCGGTATCGCCGGCGGCGCCGCTGTCCAGCTTCCCCTTCGCCACGTAGTACTCCAGTATCTCGTTGACCAGGTCGATGTAGGGGAGCGCCGTGTGCGTGTTCTCGCAGGTGAGGGGGATATGCGGTATATCTGGCCGGCGCTCGCGGACGAGGGCATCGTAGGGCTTCTGGTAGCGGTCCGTATACCTCTCGCCACCGTGCGTCTGCTCCCATTGCTCCAGGAAGTTGTTCCAGACCGGCTCCTCGGGGTCTAGGAACTGGAGGAGGTCCACCAGGTAGGCGGCGGGACTCAGGACGGAGTGGCAGTGCTCGCACTCGCAGAAGTCCTGGGAGCCGAGCAGGGTCTCCAGGGTGGGCAGGTGCCTGACCAACTGGCCCACCAGGGCCATCCGCTCCGTGGAAGTGGCAGGCGAAGACACGACTGGCATACCCTGGACGGTCCCCATTCCCCTGGCTTCGGCGAGCAGCCTGTCGACGACGACGCTCACCTGCTGGGCCTTGCGGTAGACCAGCCGCGCCTCGCCTCCCGGGGGGCGGCGGCCGTGCTTGCTCTCGTATTTGGCCACGTAGCGGGCAGCGAACTGCTCCTCCGTGAGGGCCGTTATGTCATGGGCCGAGGTCAGCCCCATCTCCAGGAGGACGGGCATAGCCTCGTCGCTGGGGGTGACCTGGTAGACGCGGTGTAGGGTCTTCAGGTGCTCCGTGGCCATCCCCGCCTGCGGCCCCGTCTCCTCCAGGGCCTCCGGGTGCTCCATGAGGAACCGCGCTGGCGGCGTCTGTCCCAGACGGAAGCCCAGGGCGGCCGCCTTCTTGAGGAGGGCAGCCGTGGCAGCGCGGGCCTCGCCCAGGCGGAAGGCATCGGCGTCGTCGCGCTCCAGGGTGCGCGCCACCACCTGGGTGGGGTAGCTCAGACGCACCTTGCGGGCCATGTCCTGGGCGTAGGCCTCCAGGCGCTCCTGAGCGCTCTCGCCCTGGTAGATGGAAGGTATGAGGCGGGACAGCTCCTCATCGTCCCCCGCCAGGGCTCGCAGCTCGGCCTTCCAGGTCTCCGGCTCGTAAAAGTCCCGCTCCACCAGGTCCGAAGCGGTCTCCACCCTGTCCAGCAGACGAGCGACCAGGGGAGCGCTGTTGCCCACCAGGTAGGCGAGCCGCCCCTGGAGCTGCAGGCGACGCACCTGGGCATCGTCGAGCCCGGCCTGCCGCGCCTTCTCCCACAACTCCGCCGCCGTCCCCCGGTGCTCAAGGAAGACGGCAGCGAACCTGGTTCGGGACGACTCGTCCAGGCCGGAGGCCTCCAGCAGCTCCTCGTAGGTGGAGAGCGAACCCGGGGCGGGCAGGGCCAGCCTCGCCCGGCCAGCGAAGGTGGCGAAACGCTCCTTGAAGCTGGCGATGGCCTGGTCGTCGAGGTCGATGATGCCGGCCTGTCGGGCCGCCTTCAGCGCCCGCTCCACCGTGTCAGCCCCTACCTGGGCCAGCAACAGTTTGCCCGAGGGGAGGCCCGCCCTCAGGAGGCCATAGAGTCCCTCCGCCGGCAGACCGATGTCCGGATCGGCGCTGAGGCGTTCCGCTATGGCAGCCAGGGCCAGCAGGCGGGCGTCCCACCCGGTGGCGCGGTTGAGCACCGTCAGGTCCTGGCGCTCGTCGTCCTCACGGGCGCTGGCCAGGGCGGCCATCTCGCCCACGTGAGGGAGGAGGTCCGCCACCAGACGGCGGTACTCCGCCTCCAGCGGGCGCAGGTCAGCGGGGGCGACCAAGTTCAGGACGACGACCGGCCCGGCGCCCAGGTCGGTCAGGGGGGAGGAGAGGGCCACTTCCTCCCCCGACTCCTTCACGACCCGCACCTCCAGGCTGGCGGGGCGGCCTTCCCAATCGTAGGACAGGATGTAGCGGCCACCGGCGGCGGTGACGGCCTCGGCCAGAAGCGTCGCCTTGCCGCCGAAGTCGCGGCGGTAGAGGCGCAACTTAAGTCCCTCGGCGCTCAGGCCGTTCTCCAGGACGATGCGCCCCTCGATGCGTCGCCTGTCGGGCCGGGCGGCCAGGGCCACCGTCATATCGATCTGCTCCAGGGGCCTGGCCCCGCGCACCACGTCCGAGGACCGGAGCAGTCGGCCCTCCCCATCGAAGACTGAGACGCGCAGGTCGATCCTCTCCACCCCCGGCAGACCCTCGTAGCGGATGGTGTAGCGGCCCTCGGCGTCGGTGATGTCCTCCCCCAGGCGGACGGGGCCAACCTCAGCGTCGTGCCAGGCGTGCACCCTGGCCCCGGGCAGGGGGAGGCCGTCCTCGCGCCGCACCTGACCGCTCACCACGCCGCCTCCCGCCGGGGCTGGCCGCTCCAGCAGCCCCCACTCTTCCAGGACGGCGTTCAGCGCCTCCGCTGTAGCCCTGTCCACCTGGCCGCTGGTCTCCAGGCCGCGAGCCTTCTGGAATAGGGAGACCAGGCGGGCCGTGGCCTCGCCGTATAGCTGCTGCTCGCGCTCCTTTTGCAGGGCCGCCAGAAGCCGACGGAGGGAGGCCGCTCCCTCGATGCGGATGACGTCCCGCTCCAGGCAGGCCCTCAGGGCGTCCTGCAGGTCTGCCACCTGGGGGCCGCTCGCTCGCTGCTCCAGCGGGAAGGTGATCCTGTTCATGCCGCGTCCTCCCTAGCGTTTATAGGCGGCCGGCACGGGCGCCTCATCCCGCAGCTCCCCTACCGGCCAGAGCCACCGCCCACCCGTCGGTCCGCACCGCCGCCTCGAACGGGGAGGCTGCGCGCCGGTGAGGAGGACGTGAGAGCGATCAGGCACGTTCGTTCTCCTCTCTTCGGTCATCGCTATTCCATAAATACTGCCTATAAAGAGCCTTCACGGGAACACTAGGCGTGGGGCGTTTGCCACCGTACCCTTGGGAAGCCAGCCCAGTTGTTCCCACCAGATCGCGCTTTCTCGGTCGACGGCGATTCCTCCGATGTCCACGGCGACGTTCTCAATGAAAGCACCCTTTCGGGTTCCCTCCACAGTTACCCGGTTGAACTGGTTCAGCCAAGCCGCCTGCAGCATCACTCGCTCGGGGCCCCCAGCCAACTTGCTCGTGATGTGCCCCATCTCCACGACGTCCGGCCTCTCGATAAGCTCCGAGTGTTGTCTCCCGGAAGACTTGAATTTGCCCGATTCATCCAGGAGGAACCTCAGGGGATGGCCCTCAGTCTCAGCGATCTTCTTGGCGGCGGCGCGCCTCATCTGCCTCGTGCTCGTACCGACGAGGGTGCCAAGGGTAGCCGGGTCGGCGTGCCTGACCGCCTGCTCAGTAGCCTCTTCTACAGCCTCCCTCGCGAGTCTTCTCTCCACTACATTGGCCACCCGTCGGCCAGCCTTCCCGGCCGTAGCCCCCCAACCAGCAAAGGGGATCATGGCAGCGGCGCTCAGTGCCGCTCCAACGTAGTCGCCCCGGGCCAGGGAGATGATAGCGTTGGCCGCGTCAGCTACTTCACCGATGCCGGGGATCAGCCCTACGACGTCCAGTCCCATCTGGACAGCATCCAGGACGCTGTCAGACTCTGACGGGCCCTCAGCGGAGTCGGACTGACGAGAAGTCTCGGAAGGCAGCTGTGCCGTTATGACATCGGCCTCTTCCTCGCTGAAGGTGATGATCTCCGGAGCGATGAGCTGGGCCCTGTCGACCCACCAGGTGCGGTGTTCCGGGTCCCACTGTGCCTCGCCGCGATAGAAGATGCCCACCTCGGCGTACTGCTGTCTCACCCACTCCTGCGACTCCTCGCCCGTCACCTCGGCCCGCCGCACTATCACCGGATCGATGAGCTCCTGGTTCCTCGTGGACTGACGACCGGAGGCATCGTGCCAGACGATGGGCGAGCATCGAGCATACCAGTAGAGGTTCAGGCCATCGGCGAGGCCAGCCGGGTCGTAGCTCGTCCACCTTCCCAGCCAAGGGGCATAGTAGCGCGCCCCGTAATAATAGAGGCCGGTCTCCGCGTCCCGCTCCTTGCCCGCGTAGCGGCGTCGCTTGGGCGTCTCCGTCTGGCGGCGCAGCGCCTGGTACGAGGTGCCCCCGTAGGGGTAGTACTCCTCATAGGAGATGACCTGCCCCGCGGCGTCCAGCTCCAGGATGGTGGAGCCCAGATGGTTGCCGAGCTGGTAACGGACGAGCTGCGCTGGCGCCGGATCGCTGCCCTGGGTGCGGGTCTCTATCAGGGCCACACACCGCTTATCGTCCATGATGTGGAGGGCCTGGCGCTCCAGCGTCACAGTGGCGCCGTCGCCCCCGTATTCGCGGTAGACCTCGAGGACGCCCAGGTAGAGATGCTCCCTCAGTCGGGTGGGCATCTGGCCAGAGCCGGCCTGACGCTCCGTCACCTTACGCAGGCGCTGGCCGGCCGCGTCATAGACGTAGTAGGTGGTCTCCGGCGTGCCGCCGTCGCTCACCGCCTGGCGTGCGGTGGCCCGTAGCTGGTCGTCGAAGTCCCAGCGCATGAGGGAGAGGTGGGGCATGCTCGTCATGTTCCCGTGGGCGTCGTGGCCGTAGGGCTCAGCGATCGCACCGAGCACCGTGCGGCTCAGGCGGTTGCTGGCCCTGGCCGGCTCGAGAAGGCTGGGCTCCTCGTAGGCGCACTCCCGCGTCCAGTCGCCGTCCTGCGCCCGGTGGACCAGGCGCAGCAAGTTGCCCACCGCGTCGTACTCGTAACGCTCGGTGTAGCGGCGCATGGCCTGCCCATCGTGGGGGTGGGGCAGCCGCACCCTGGGGCCGTCGTCCCACGACGCGGGGAGCAGGGCGGCCGACTGGCCGATATGCTCGCGGCCGGTGGCCTCGATGAGACGGTAGACGGCATCGTAGGTGTACTCGGCGTGGGGCTGGACGACAGCGTTGTCGAAATAGACCGTCTGCTGGGCGTCGTCCCGGATGTGGGTGATATTGCCCGCCGGGTCATAGGTATAGGTCAGGGCCTGCAGCGCTGCGCCGTTGCGGGTGGTGCGAAGGCGCTTCAGACGGAAGGTGAGAGGGTCGTAGTCGTAGGTCGTGACCGCGCCGTTGTCGTAGACTATGCGCTCGCGCTGGCCTTTGGCGTTATAGTCCAGGTCGGCGACTAAGCCGGTGGGCGTCGCTGCTCCCCGCAGGTGAGCCTCGATCCGCTCCAGCAGGCTGGCCTCGTTGTAGTGGTAGCGGACGACGCTGCCATCGGCGGAGCGGAGGGAGACGGGCCGGTCCAGGGCATCGTAGGTGGTGCGCTCCTCGTAGACCTCGCTCTCCAGGGGCACGTCGTCAGACCAGTCCAGCGTCGTCCTGTACTCCCGGGCGAACTGGCGGGCGCTGGCCAGCAGGTTCCCTTTGAAGTCGAAGGCCAGGTTGGTGGCCACGCCGGCCTGGTCGTACTGCCGGAAGACGCGGGTGCGATGGTTGCCGGCCTCGCCCTGGCCCTCGCCGTAGACGGTCCGTTCCACCAACCGCTCCACCCCCTCCTCTCTCACATACAGGGCGGTGGGCCGGCGCAGGGCGTCGTAAGTGAGGCGACGGTCGAGTCCCCGGCTGTTCCAGGAGCGAATGAGCTTGCCCGTGACGTCGTGCAGGAGCCAGCGCCGGCCGGCGTCCATGCTGGCCTGATGGAGCCGGGTCCCCAGCATGTCGTACTCGTACCGCATGACCAGGCGCCCCAGGGCATCGGCCACCCGGCGCTGGCGGCCCTGGATGTCCAGGCCCACCAGGGTGCGATGAATCTCCTCCACGGGCGGGGAGTCGGGCGGGGCGTCGCCGCGCCGGTAGCGGTTGCGGGCGACGGTGAGGAAGGGGCGGCCCAGGCTATCGAAGCAGGTGACGATGGGCGTGGCGGAGTGAAGTTCGGTCTTACGGGCGGCCTGGGCCTCGGCCGCTCGCTCCGTGGCATCCTGATAACGAGCGGCGAAGGCGTCCGCATGGGCGGGAGCGGTGCGCAGGGCGTGCCAGGTGGGCCGGTACTCCGCCGGCGGCAGCCTGCGGAAGAGGGCGCCGACGTCGGGGTCGCTGGCCGGGTCGATGAGGACGGTGTCGTTGGCGTCCCATCTCTCCTGGTGCCAGGGGCCGAAGACCACCTTCTCCCAGGCGTGGTCGGGACGGAGGGTGGCGACGAGGCGCTCCGCGGGGTCGTAGAGCAGGAGGGGACCGACGCCGGCCCGCACCTCGAACTCGAAGCGGGGGGTGTCGGTGAAGAAGGGCTCGTACTGGCGGACGGGCTTCCCCTTGTTATTGAAGACCGTCCAGCCGCTGGCCACCCAGCGCTCGCTGGCGTCGTCCATCGTCATCTGCGGCTGGCCGTCGGGGCCCAGGACGATGCGCCCCTCGGCGTCCCGCACGGGCACTGGCCCGGGCTCCGCCAGGGCTTTACGCTGCACCTGGCGGCCGAAGCCGTCCCAGTAGGAGAGGCTGGGCCGCACCCGCGGCCGCTGGCCGGCCGTCAGGTCAGACTCGTGGGACTCCCGCTCCAGGGTGCAGATCGCTACGGGGAGGGGCCGGGGGCCCTCCCTGGTGCGGATGTAGGCGAAGAGGTCATAGACCAGGCGGCTGGTAGCCCCCTGAAGCAAGGAGTGAGGGTCCGCCAGGGGGTCGTCCAGGCAGGCCAGGACATCGCTCTCTGGCGGGTCGGGCTCGAGACCCTCCAGCGAGTCGCCCAGATCTTCCTCCGGCTTGCCCATCACCGCCGTGGCGACGACCACTCCCAGGGCATCAAAGACGACGGCGGAGCGGTTGCGATTGGCATCGCTCAGGAGCCGGGGCTGGAGGACGCGGTAGTCGTTGCCTGGCCTGGCGGGGTCGGGACGGCCGTCCGGGAGACGCTCGCCTGCCGTGGTGACGTTCCCCAGAGGGTCGCGCACCTCCACCAGGAGCAGGTCGTATCTGTCGTAGGTGACGGTGGTCTCCTGGCCGAAGGGGTCGCGGAAGCGGACGGGAAGGAAGAAGTGCTCACGGGCCGCCGCCAGCTCCTGGGAGGCAGAGGCGGCGGGATTCTGGATGTAGAAGACCCTACCCGCCGGCACCCACCAGTGGCCGTCGCCGTCCAGGTCTACATAGCCCCCCTGGTCCGGCCCCCTACCGCCCAGTATGGCGGCGGCGTCCGGCAGCAGCGATTCCCCCTGCCGCTGGAAGAGGCGGGACAGGAGGCCCGGCGTGAGGGCCAGCCTGTAGGTCTCGCCCGGCAGGGCCAGGGACTCCAGTTGGCGAAGGGGCAGGAGGTCGCTCAGGTCGTCCCTGCGGTAGAGGGTGCGCAGACGCTCCACGGGGCGGCGCTCTCTACCTCCGCCCGGCTCCTCCTCGAACCGCAGCTCGCCATCGAAGATAGAGGCCAGCCGGTCCGGCGCGTCGGGCTCTGACCGGACGAAATCGGAAGGCTGATAGCGGCCGCCCGGGCCGGTGGGAGGATAGCCGGTCAGCTCGTAGGTGACCGTTTCGGCGGTCAGAGGGACACGGTAGGCGTCCGGCCAGTCCACGGCGTTGGTGAAGGCGGCCTCGGTGTAGGTGACGAGAGCGGTGGCCTGGACGGTCTGCTCCTCCGGCGAGAGGCCGGGGGCGGCCCGACGCCGGCCGTAGGCCACGCTGGCCGACTTCAGGACGTTGCCGTAACCGTCCACCTCCAGGGTGAGGGTGTGCTGGAGGCGCGGGTCCGCCGGGTCGCGCTCGTAATGGTAGGCCAGGGACTCCCGGGGGTGGGTCAGGAAAACGCCATGGCGGTTGGCCCCCCGCCGCTGCAGCACCCGCACGCCGAAGCTCTGCTCGGTGACCGTGTAGGGGTGGGTCTGCCTGTCGCTGCCGTCCAGAGCGTAGACCTCCTGCCGGAGAACCAGGCCCTTCAGGGCGCGGCAGGCCTCCCGCTCCTCCTCGGCAGTGAGGCCGTCCGGCAGCACGGTGTCGGGCAGGAGGCGGGCCCTGGCCTCCTCGTCGCTGAGCCCGGGCTCCCGGTAGTACTCCCCCGTCCCGCCGGCCGAGAGCCCGGCGAAGTAGTTGGAGACGCGGTCGCGCCCCAGGTAGAGGCCGGTGTGGAACCAGGTCTTGGTATAGACGGGAGGCACATGGGAGGCCTCGTCCCAGTTGTCACCAGTGAGGAGGTCGCCGCCCTCCGCGAGGGAGGCGAACTGCTCCGTGTCCCACTGCTCCACCAGCCCGAAGCCACGGAACTCTCTCTCCAGGCCATCGAAGTAGCCGTGGTGGTAAGCGTAGCGAGTGACGAAGCGGTTGCGGCTGACGTGGTCATAGGTCTCCACCCGCTCCACGACGTGGACGGGAAAGGGGAGGCGCGTGATCCAGGGCCTGCCCGCCAGCCTGTCCGCCTGGTAGAACCTGGTGGAGGGAGCGTAGAAGATGCGGGTCTCCGTCCCCAGATTGTTGACGATGCGGGTGAGCAGGTGCGGCTTCTGGCCACCGGCGATGTCCACGTAGCGCACCTGTCTCCCGGCGTCGCCCGGGAGGGGTGATGACCAGACCAGACAGGAGGTGCCGCTGCCCAGCAGATCGAGCACTTGGACGGAGGCCATACTGTCCACGTGGGGGAAGCTCTCCAGCGCCGCCGGCTGGCTCCAGGCGTTGCCGGACTGATTGAAATAGATACGGACGCCGTCCCGTCCCAGGTAGACGATGTCCGCGGTCCCCGAGCCATCGATATCGGCCAGCCGCAGGCGTGTTGGGTCGAACTGGTCCGGGCTGTCGAACCAGGGCGAGTTGTCCATGGTCACCCGGGCGCCGAAGCGGCCGTAGCCCAGGTTGGGCCAGTAACAGACCTCGCCGTTGCGGACGCGCACTATGTCCGACAGGCCGTCTCCGGAGAGATTAGCCAGGAAGAGGGACTGGGTGCCATCGGCGAAGAGGACTCGGGGCCCCTGCTCCTCGTCCAGGGGCTTGGGCAGCCGCTCCGCGGGGCCGAAGCCCCGCTCCCCCAGCGAGGGATACCAGCAGATGGCCTCGTCCTCAGTGACCAAGATATCGGCATGGCCATCGCCGGTCAGATCGACGAGCCGCAGGTTAGGGTCGTCCCAGCCCACGTTGACGACCGACTGGAAAGGCACGAAGGGGCCCCATCCTTCTTCGGGTGTCCGCTCGTGGAAGCCCGCCAGCGGCCCGGCGAACGTCGCCAGGTCTAGCTGCCCGTCCCCTGCCAGGTCGACGAACTCATGGTCGGCGTCCATCGCCAGGGCCGGACGCCGTGCCACCTCTCCCGCTGGCCATAGCCGCTGCTCCGCTGCCCAGGGGACGGCGGGCGAGGGATTGCGCTTGTAGTACCAGCCCCCGTCTTCCCGGATGAGGACGCCGGATACCCCCTCGCCGTCCAGGTCGAGCCACTGGGCGATGACGCCGTCCAGGCCGTAGGGCAGGCCTTCAAGGCTGGCAGCGTCCAGCTCCTGGACGGAGTCATGGACCACCAGGCCCGTATACTCGAACTCCAGGGGCGGAAACGTCCGCTTCAGGTAGCCGCCGCCCGGCTGCCGTCTGTAGCCGCACTGAGTGACCGACACGAGACGACTGTAGGCGGGATGCCGGGCGCTCGTGGGGGCTGCCTCGGTCGCATAGGCGAAGTCCATAGAGCGCACCAGACAGCCATCGCCGATGCCTGGCTCATCGGGGAAGTGGTGGAACATCAATACGCGGTGACAGAGTCGGTAGGTGCGGACTTCGAAGCCAGCGCGGTAGGTGGAGAAGGGATCGGGACGGGCCGGCCAGGGGGCCGACTCCGCTGACAGGGGGGCCGCGGCGTCGTGCTCGCCGTAGTCGAAGACCACCTCGAACAGCCACTCCGACGGAGGAGCGGGGAAGGGGTCGTCCTCCGCCAGCGTCGGTAAGTAAGGAGTGCGGTTGCCGTAACGCACCCGCTTCAGGTAGCGGTTGGCCGAGCGGACCTCCTCGGTCCGGTTGCGCTCGTGGGCGCAGGCGATGTCCACGTCCTGGGAGTCCTCGGCCTTGTACTCGTAGACGATGGCGTTGCCCTTGCCGTCGTAGCTCTCGCAGATGAGCCAGGCGAAGACGCGCCGGGGCTCCTCCGGATCGGCGATGCGACTCTGCGGGCTACGGCCGTACCAGGTGGTAATGCCATCGCCGGAGATGGAGCGCCAGAAGCAGTCGGCCGGGTCGGTGGTGCTCGTCCATCGTTCGATCCGCGCGAAGAGGCCTTCGATACGCGGCCGGTAGCGCTGGATGCGATACTCGATGCCGCCCACGGAGCGCCGCTCCTCCCAGCGGCTTCCGTCCTTCCTCAGGACGGGGACCAGGTCTTCCGCCCCGGAGAGGACGAAGACATCGGACTCCTCATCGTCCCGGTAGCGGGGCAGGCCCTGGTCGGTTTTGCGACTGATCCTGGGGAGCGTCAATGACCAGCCAAGGCCGAAGGGGCCGTTGCCAGAGCCGGAATCGTAGGAGATGGTGAGAGCGGGGCCGAAGCCAGAGCGACCAGGGCTGGTGGGAATTCTCACCGTCAGGGTGGCGGTGCCGGTGGCGGGGTTGGTGGTGAACTTTTCGTCGATGCCGCGGATGGCGCCGCCGCCTTTGGGGAGGACGATGGAGGGAGGCCCTACCTGGGAGTGTGCGGTGTCCACGCGCTGGCCCCGTAATGTCGGTATTGTGTCCTCCCCCGGCTGCCCTGTCAACCAGGCTTGAACTAGAGATGCCGGTCCCCGTTGACCGTTTCACCCTCGGTCGGACTTTCGGACATCGCTCACAATGGAGCCTCTCTGCGCCCGCTCCTGAGCCAGCCAGTGGTAACATAGTGCAGTGGAGGGCTCTCGCATTCGGCTGGCCTGTGGCCATGGGCAGGTGACAAGCAGACGGCCCCTACCGTTGCGGGTTGCCGAGGCCCTAAGCGTGCGGAGGGGTGCCGGAGCGGCTGAACGGGGCGGTCTTGAAAATCGCTAGGGCCCCGCGCTGGGCCCTCGTGGGTTCGAATCCCACCCCCTCCG